>NZ_JAKZGV010000001.1:0-289763 GCF_022557375.1 Shewanella sp. MM_2022_3 | reverse complement strand
AGTGAACGAACCGCTGGTGTTCGGGTTGTCATGCCAATGGCATTGCCCGGTAGCTATGTTCGGAATCGATAACCGCTGAAAGCATCTAAGCGGGAAGCGAGCCCCAAGATGAGTCATCCCTTGGACTATAAGTCCACTAAAGAGCCGTTCGAGACTAGGACGTTGATAGGTCAGGTGTGTAAGCGTTGTGAGGCGTTGAGCTAACTGATACTAATGACTCGAGAGGCTTAACCATACAACCCAGATGGGTTTTGCTAAGTAGCACTTAGACGAATATGAACACTTAAGAAGTGATACTCAATACAGCTTTCCGAATTCATTTACTGCCTAGATAAGATGGGGAGTAGATACCAAATTTGCTTGGTGACAATAGCATTGTGGTCCCACCTGATCCCATCCCGAACTCAGAAGTGAAACGCAATCGCGCCGATGGTAGTGTGGGGTCTCCCCATGTGAGAGTAGGTCATCGCCAAGCGCCTAACTAAACAATGAAGCCAGCTGAATAAGCTGGCTTTTTTGTTTTAGGCATTTGTAATTTCATTCTCTCTATTACTACTTCCTATTCGTACTTCCTTTTATTCGCTTCTGCGATGACGATAGTTATTACCTGCATATCGATTTGACCGACAGAGCAATAGTTTCAAAGGCTTTCTTCGAGCTAATAAAAAGGGCAGCGTTTGGCTGCCCTTTATGCTTAGCATTGGTTTTTAAACCCGATTATTTAGCTTCTTTTAGCCACTGTGCTGCACGTTTGGCGAAGTAGGTAAGAATGCCATCGGCACCGGCACGTTTGAAGCATAGTAGCGATTCCATGACGATAGCCTTTTCAGCTAACCAGCCATTTTGGATCGCGGCCATGTGCATGGCATATTCACCACTCACTTGGTAAGCAAAAGTAGGAACAGCTAACTCAGTTTTAACACGATGAACGATGTCGAGATATGGCATACCTGGTTTTACCATCACCATGTCAGCACCTTCTTGGATATCGAGCGCCACTTCGTGTAGTGCTTCATCACTGTTAGCTGGATCCATTTGATAGCTATGCTTATTGCCACCTTTTAGGTTGCCTGCTGAGCCAACTGCATCACGGAATGGGCCATAGTAGCTCGAAGAGTATTTAGCTGAATAGGCCATGATCTGGGTATTAACATGGCCAGCTGCTTCCAGTGCTTGACGGATCGCGCCGATGCGGCCATCCATCATATCCGATGGCGCAACAATATCAGCGCCCGCTTCGGCATGGGACAAGGCTTGTTTAACTAAAATTTCTGTAGTGATGTCATTCAGGATATAGCCTGTTTCATCAATAATGCCGTCTTGACCATGGGTCGTGAAAGGATCTAGAGCCACGTCTGTCATAATGCCAAGTTGTGGGAAGGCCTTTTTGAGTTCACGTACAGCACGTTGCACTAGTGCGTCAGCATTGTAAGCTTCTTCTGCCATAAGAGACTTTTTCTCTGCTGGCGTGACAGGAAAGAGGGCAATTAAGGGGATGCCTAATTCAACAAGTTCTTCTGCTTCTTTGAGCAGTAAGTCGATCGAATAACGCTCCACACCTGGCATTGAAGCGACTTTTTCGCTGCGATTACTGCCTTCGAGCACAAACATAGGATAGATTAGGTCATTCACTGTTAGGTGATTCTCTGCCATCAGGCGACGGCTAAAATCATGTTTGCGCATGCGGCGCATTCTGCGCTGTGGGAAGGCACTGGTAATGATATTCACATTAGACTCCTAATTAGGTTCTGTTTGCGCTGGCGCATACAATTTCACTTGATTGCGTCCGCTATTTTTTGCTTGATAGAGGGCTTTATCTGCCTGCTCTAATAATTCGGTACTGTGTTGCTCATTCAAGATTACGTCGGCACTCACGCCGATACTGACGGTGAGTGGTATGGGTTTTCCTTCCCATTCAAGGCCGATACTAGTCACTGCATCTCTTATATTTTCAGCGACTTGAAGCGCCCCATCCGCGTTGGTATTGGGGAGAATAATAGCAAACTCTTCTCCACCAAAACGTGATACTAGATCCGTTGGTCGTTTTAAATGCTGCTGCAATGTCTTCGTGATAAGTTTTAGGGCTTGATCACCCGCTAAATGGCCAAATTGATCATTGATAGATTTAAATCGATCGATATCGATCATTAATAGTGCTATTGGCGTTTCTTGACGACGACTTATACGGCTTTCTGCTAATAGGCGTTTATCGAAGGCACTGCGGTTTTTAGCCCCCGTTAAGCTGTCTATAGTGCTTTGTTCTGTGAGCTTTTGATTAACTTCATGCAATTCGCGCAGGGTAATTTCAAGTTCCAAAGTGCGCTCTTGCACCATTTGTTCCAGTCTTTCGTTAGTTTCTGCTTCTACTTTTAATGCATCTTCACGTGCGCTACGAATTTTTTGTGCTTGTTTTAGTGCTTCTTGTTGAATGCGTTGTTTGGCTTTACGTTCGTCGTTATAGCGGATAGCAAGCACGAGTGACATAAAGATGATTTCAAAGGTTAACCCCAGCATTACAGGTGTCTGAGGTTTGATATTCAGCTCGATAACGCCTAAATACAGTAAGCTACTCAGGCACGCACCCGTCAGCATACTCACCCAGCCAACAGTATAAAGTTTGGCTAATTTTTGCCCTCTAGCGGCTTGAATAATTGCGAGTATCATCATAATGATACTGAGCACGACAACCGAGATAATCTCAATGTAAAGTACAGTGCCATAACGCAAAAAGGGGACTAATAAACAGATTAAAAGGATATAAACGGCACTATAACGGCACATCAATAGCATGCGGCGATTATAGTATTTTAATTGTAAAATTTTTTCGGTAAACATTAAGGCGAAAGCCATAACTAAAGGGAGTAGCACAGGAACCATCAGTTGCTGCAATGTTGGCCAATTAGGCCAGAGGAAGCGGAATGCGAAACCATTAATCGTAGCAACTAAGAGAGTCATGCTAAGGACGTAGCCGGAGTAATAGCTGTAACTGAATGAACCAGAAGCTAACGCGATAAATAGACTGAAGATACCTATGGCGGCGAGTACCCCAAGCTGAAATCCATGTTCGACAGCTGTTGATTCCGCTATTTGCGCCAAATCGTTGGCCGACCACAAATTTAAAGGAACGGCCGCATTGCCTTCCGTTTCAATATGTATATAAAAGGTATGTTGTTCATTGGTGTTAATTTTAAAAGGGTATAGAAAAATATTACTCAGCAGTGGACGCTGTTTATAGGGAAGTGTATCTCCCATATACGTTGTGTTGACGAGTTGGTTATCTACAAGATGGTAAATAGTTACTTTATCTAATAAGGGATTATCTAAGGCAAGAATGCGTGAAAGGCTTTCGTTGTTACTACTAAGATTAACTGACAGCCAAAAATTATGCAGGCTAAGACGTTGAATATCTTTACTGGTAAACTTATGCCATTGTGCCTTGGGAAGTGCTTCAATGTCCGCTAACTGACTTTCAGAATGGGGATGAGTCACCATTAGCCAAGGTGTTAGACTGAGCGGCGTCGGAGTGTGTTCATTGATGTTGATTATGCTTGCGAAGCTACCAGATGATATGAGCATGCTGATAAGCAAAACCAATAAGCAACTTAATTTAGCCATTCTGTTGACTCAAATTAAAAAACGCTAGGCTATTTTGATAGCATTGTTCTGCAAATTCAGCCGGATCTTCTCCGCGTAGATTGGCAATATACCGAGCAATATAAGGCAAATATTCGGGTTTATTTTTACTGGATTTAGGCTTAGGACGCATGCTACGCGGTAGCAGATAAGGACTATCTGTTTCGATCAATAAACGATCTTTTGGAATCAATGGCACTAGCGCTGCTAATTCTTGGCCACGCCTTTCATCACAAACCCAACCTGTAATTCCTAAGTGTAAATCGAGATCGATATAAGCTTCCATTTGCGCTTGGCTGCCAGTAAAGCAGTGCAATAAAGCGCCGCGAAGATGTGGGCGGTACTCACTAACGATGCTTAAAAAATCACTATGGGCATCTCGCTCATGCATCAGAACGGGTTTTTGAAGGTCAATCGCCTGTTCTAATTGGGCGATAAATGCTTGGCGCTGAGCCGGACGGGGGGAAAAGTCTCTATTGTAGTCTAGCCCGCACTCGCCTACAGCAACAACCTGTGGTGCTTCACATAAATTTGCGTGAATTTGTTTGGAATCAGTTTGCCATTCGCTAGCATGGTGGGGATGCACGCCTGCGGTGCAATAAAGCTGGTTAGGGTAGTTTTGGCATAATTGAATGGCTGCCGCGCTTTCACTTAAATCACTGCCAATAACAATTAACGGCGAAACCCCTTGGTCCGCCGCTGCTTGTATGATTTGCGTTATGTCTGGTTCGAGTGCGCTGCCAAGCAAGTTGACAGCGATATCTATATAAGATGACATTATTTTAGGCGTTTTACCCTCACCTTAGCATTACGACTTTCTGTGCCCATTAAGAAAGAACCAAGCGCTGCTTTTTCGATAAATACTTTTTCACCGACTTTGAGGTTGAACTTACGGTTTTCGGTTTGTTTCCAAACTTGGCCATTGGTAAAGGTAATCTTTAAGGCACCGTAGGCATCTTCTGCTATTGACTCCACATCGAGATAAATTTTGTCAGTCGTATTCTCTTGGACGCGTTTAACTTCCATACCGAAATTATCTTCGACATTGGTCGCGGCGGCAGCAACAGGAGCTGCAGTCGCCACAGCTGCAGGGGCCGCTGCGGGAGTGACAACGGGGGCGACAGCTATCAGTGCCGTGGTGTTATTGGTCACTGTGGTGACTTGAATGCTTGCTGCGAGATTGTCATAGCATACCAAGCGCTCGAGTTTGTCTGCTATCCCTGCACATTGAGTTAATTGCTGCTCAATACCGGCATTAGCCTGTGCAGATACCAGTAACACTGCACCAGTCAGTAGAGTTAAACGCATCCCAGTTTCCTTATTATTATTTTCCTCTAATGCCGATTGAGGCATTAGTCATTCGTTGGTTGTTCTTCATCGGTCTCGTCATCAGGTTTACTGTAAAAACGAGCCGCAAATAATCCGCCTTCGAACAATAACAGCATTGGCACGGCAAGCATAGTTTGGGAAATAACATCAGGTGGTGTGAGCAGCATACCCACCACGAATGCGCCGACAATAATATAGGGGCGTTTTTGCTTGAGATCTTCAGGTGTTGTCACACCGGCCCAGCAGAGTAAAACAACGGCAATCGGGATCTCAAAGGATAAGCCGAATGCAAAAAATAATTTCAGTACAAAATCAAGATAGCTGCTGATATCGGTTGCAACTTGTACTCCCTCTGGAGCAGTGTTGGCAAAAAAGCCAAATACAACTGGGAATACAACGTAATAAGCGAAGGCTATACCTAAATAAAATAGCACTGTGCTGCTAAAAAGTAGCGGCATAACTAAGCGTTTTTCATGCTTATACAAACCCGGTGCTACGAAGGACCAAATTTGAAAGAGCACATAGGGTACGGCCACAAAAAATGACAGAACTAATGTCAGTTTAAAAGGGGCGAAGAAAGGTGCGGCCACATCGGTCGCAATCATACTGCCACCTAAGGGCAAAGACTGCATTAAAGGGATTGCCATGTAATGGTAAATATCATTTGCCCAATACACACTACAAATAAATACAATCAATACACTGGCAATGGATTTAAGCAGCTTGGACCTAAGTTCAAGCAAATGGCTGATAAGTGGCTGCTGTTGCGACATGAATTATCCGTTAGCTTTCGGGTTAGAACGGGTATCCTCGCCCTGAATGGACTCACTATGTGGGGCGGAGGAAGCCGAAGTTGGACTCGCCTCGGTAGAAACCGTTTGGCTTGCAGGATTGTGGATCTGGTTTTCCTGTGCACTGGGAATATCTTGCACTTGGTAAGGACGATTCACTGACTGCGCGGCTTGCTTCAATTGATCGATTGACTCTTGCAGCTCGGGAGAGAGGTTAGATAAACCTTTGCTCTCCGCTTTTTTGAGGTCGGCGTGCAACTGCTCGATCTTTAGCTCTTGCTCAAGTTCTTCTTTGACTGAGTTGGCCATGCGTTTCATCGCGCGGATCCAACTGGTTACTGAACGTACTGCAACCGGTAGACGTTCGGGGCCAAGAACGACCAGCCCCAGAACACCGATCAGCAGCAGCTCCATAAAGCCGATACCGTCAAACATAAAGAGTTACGCCTGTTCTTTGTGAGACTCAGGTTTCTTTTCAGTCGCCTGTTGAGTTGGTTGTGCGGTTTGTGCTGTTTGCACTGGTTTTGCCGCTTCAGTGTCTTCTAGCGCCTTTTTATCTTCTTCTGAAGACATGGCGTTTTTGAAGCCCTTAACAGCACCACCTAAGTCACCACCCAAAGAGCGTAATTTCTTAGTTCCAAACAATAAGACAACGATTAACGCGATGATAAGAAGTTGCCAAATACTAATGCCACCCATGAAGGTATCCTCTTAATTGATATCGGTTCTATTATGAACCTCTGATTAATTAGTGCTAGCTAAAATTTACGATTCTTTGGCCTAGATCGCCATCCGATAATCCACAGTACCGTACCTGAAATCAGGCACACGTAAGGGCTCAACAGTGTAGCGTCTTGGTTGAACAATAACGTGCCACAGATCAATAAAATTGCAGAAGTGATGAGTAAGTAATTACTCTTATGTGCTTGCTGCTGGTATTTCAGATACTTATCTAGCATTTGTTGCTGAGAACTCAGCAATTTCCTGCCTAATTTAAGGTTGTCATAAATTAGTTCAGGGAATTCCGGAAGTTTATCAGACCAATATGGCAGTTTTGTGGATACCTTTTTAAACATGGCTTTAGGTCCCACTTGCTCGGCCATCCACTGCTCTAAAAAGGGTTTAGCGGTCTGCCAGAGATCCAGTTGCGGATAGAGCTGACGGCCTAAACCTTCAATATACAGCAAAGTCTTTTCGAGCAGCACGAGCTGAGGCTGCACGACGATATCAAAATGCCGTGCGGTACGGAACAGCTCTAACAACACATGCCCGAAGGAGATTTCATCTAAGGGCTTGTTAAACATGGGTTCACACACGACCTTGATGGCTTGTTCAAAAGCTTGCAGATCGGTTTTTTCCGACACCCAGCCCGACTCAATATACAGTTGCGCGATGCGGTGATAATCACGATTGAAAAACGCGAGGAAGTTTTCCGCGAGATAGCGCTTATCGACCTCACTGAGCGTGCCCATAATGCCGCAATCAAGGCCGATGTAGTAAGGATTTTCGGGATGTTCGCGGGAGATAAAAATATTTCCCGGATGCATATCCGCGTGGAAAAAGTTATCGCGGAACACTTGGGTGAAAAATAGCTCTACGCCCCGTTCGGCTAGCAGTTTAAAGTTTGTGCCTTGTGCCTTAAGTGCAGCGATATCCGATACTGGAATACCGTAAATCCGTTCCATCACCATCAAACGTGGATAACAAAACTCTTCATATACATAAGGAATATAGAGCGCGTCTGAGTCGAGGAAGTTATTACGTAGCTTAATGGCATTGAGGGCCTCAAGCTTAAGGTTGAGCTCCCCTAAAATGGTGACGCGGTAATCTTCAATCACCTCGGCTGGGCGTAGTCGGTTACCTTCGCCAAGAAGATAATCGATGACCTTCGCCGTTTGCGACATCAGCAGGAGATCGGCCTGGATTTTAGTTTCTACGTTCGGGCGCAGCACTTTTAATACCACGGCCTTGCCATTGGATTTAAGCGTGGCGGTATGCACTTGGGAAATCGAGGCCGAGGCTAATGGCGTTTCATTAAAGTCATCAAAGAAGGTCTCGATTGGTGCTTTAAGCTCAGCTTCTATCGCGAGTCGGGCGAGTGCGCCATCGAAGGGAGGGACTTTATCCTGCAACATGGCAAGCTCTGTCGCCCATTCATCACTCAGTAAGTCACGGCGGGTGGAGAGCATTTGCCCTAGCTTGATATACACAGGGCCAAGCTCTTGCATTGCTAGCTTTAAGCGCTCGCCACCGGATTTACCTTTGTGTTTATTACGGATCCAAAACAGACTATTGCGGGCGAGTTTAAAGTACCAAGGGGTCATCTTTGGCGGTAAAACATCATCTAACCCATATTGCAATAGGGTCTTAATCACATGATAACCGCGGCGGATACTGGCAAGGGTCATGGCTTAATTGAGTCTCTTAATTGGGCAATCCGTTGTTCGAGCGCGCGAGTGTCGGTAACTAAGTCATTTATTTGATCGCACAAATGAATAAGCTCAATCCGATGGGGCGCAAGCCGATACTCTTCGATAGCGAGTTGCCCTAAATGGGAGCGGGTTTTACGCAATACTTCAAGTGCCAAACCTTTTGCCTGATGGCTTGTACTGATGAGCTTGTGAGTAGGGCCGTCACCCAAATAACGCGAAATGGGTTCGGCAAAATCAAACTCTATGCTACGTAGATATTGGCTAAAGCTTTGTAATAAGTTCAGATCGCCTTCGAGCTTGAGCTTATCTTGCTTGATAAGTTCAGTCAGGTTGGCACCTTCTGACACGCGATAAAGTGTGGTTGCATCAGCGTGCAGACTGACATCAACATCGCCTTCATAGCGACTCATTACTTGGATTTCTTTGGCAAAGACCAAGTAAATTGGCCAGTTGAGTTGCGTTAATTGAATACGAAATACTTTGCCATGTAGCTGGCGCTGGCGCGCATAGGCGTCACCCGCTTGGGTCTGAAGTTGTTTCAGACCCATCTCAATCGCGGCGCAGGCAAGTAACACCACTTCTTGCGGCATCATTAGAATTTATAACCACGGTGCAGGGCGACAATGCCATCGGTCATATTGGTGTAATCGACCTGTTCAAAGCCCGCATCCACCATCATTTGCTTAAGAGTGTCTTGATCTGGATGCATCCGAATGGATTCGGCCAAGTACTCATAGCTGTCAGCGTCTTTAGTAATGAGTTCACCCATCTTTGGTAAGACTTTGAAGCTATATAAATCATACACTTTACGCATGATTTCATGCTGGGGCTTAGAAAACTCTAATACCAATAACTTACCACCAGGCTTAAGTACGCGGTTCATAGAACGAAGCGCTGCGTCTTTGTCTGTTACGTTACGCAGACCAAAGGCGATGGTGATGATATCGAAGTGATTATCGGGGAAGGGCAGTGCTTCGGCATTGGCTTGCACGTAGCTGACATTGTTGACAATGCCTTTGTCACGTAGCTTAGTGCGGCCCACTTTTAGCATAGAATCGTTGATATCAGCTAAAACCACTTCGCCTTTATCACCCACTAAGTGAGAGAATTTAGCGGTTAAATCGCCCGTACCACCGGCAAGGTCAAGCACCTTCATACCCGGACGAGCGCCAGATACTTCAATGGTGTAGCGTTTCCAAAAACGGTGAATACCGAAGGACATAACGTCATTCATGATATCGTACTTGGCGGCAACCGAATGGAACACGCCAGCAACGAGATCGGCCTTTTTATCCGCCTCTACGGTTTTATAACCAAAGTGGGTATTTTTAGATTCACCCTCAGACATCAATGTATTCCTATTGTTTTGCAAAGTATTAGTGGCGAGTGTAAGCCATCGCCTGCATTTGCTGAATCTTTGATCTATCACTCTGTGATCGAGCTAGTAAACTCTCCTCAAGGCGTTAGCTTAAAGAGTTTGGCTTTTGCCAGTGTTTAGTGTGTCGACCCGATAAAATGGACTGGCATTAGACCACAATATCAGGATTTGGTGAATAGCTTCGCGCCTGTAAGGGTACAAGCAAACGATGCTATCGGGCTAAAAATTGGCATCTTGCTTGTACATAGGCATAAATTAACTCGCTGATACTTTGACCCACGTCCCTAAAGCCCGCCTCTATGCCGGCCTCATGACAGCTTGGTGCGGCTTCGGCTAAATGTAAATAAGCACAGGGACATCGGCTGGCGATATAGCTAATGTAGTGGGCGGCATCGAGTAGGGGAATTCCCGCAGCTGTAGAGGCACTGCTCGGCATTTTGGCGATGGCATCGACATCCAACTCTAGCGCTACTGGGAGCGCTGTTTGGTTAAGTTTGTTGGCAATATCCTGTAGCGCCTGTGTCAGGCTAATCTCTCGGCGAATCCAAATTTGTTGGAGGCTATGCCAAGTGCCACCAAACTCGGTGAGTTGTTGTAAATTGGCCTCGCTGTTTTTGAGCTCGTGCAAACCGAGCACATGGTAATACCCCAGCGCACCGCGATTGGCGGCGTAACTAAAGCCATTACCGCTGTGACGCCCTTCGAGCAGGCGAAAATCACTGTGCGGATCTAAATTCACTGCGGCAACTTGGCGTTGATAATGGGCCGAGGTCGCCATTAACAGGCCATAGGCATTGTTGTGGCCGCCACCAATCACTATGGGTTCAAGCCCTGCCGCTTGTATGGCGCTGACTAGTTTAATCACCCGTTCATCGAGCTGCTCAACTGCTTGGCGTAGATGGGTTAGGCTCGCGCCTTCGCCATCCTGTGCCTGTAATTGCAGATCCGCCGTATGAACTTGTCCTAAAATCAGGCATTCGGCGCCCGAAAGAAAACGATTCGACTGTAAATTCAACCACTGGCGCATGCTGGTGGTAAAGGCGTCGGTGGCACCGCCTCTGCCTAGGTTAGCCCGTGGGCCGATATCTTCACCCACTCCGACAATGGCAAATTGTGCACCATGGGCTTTAGCGGTGGTGAGTATCGTTTCTAATGGATGTTCATGGTTAGCCAAGTGTACGCATTGGCCTATTTTGGTCTCACCGGCTCGCGGGCTAACGAGACTGGCGATATCGGCTTGGGTAAATGGGATAAATTCAGACATAGATTAGTATTCTTATCGGGTAGGGACAGGGATATTGTGGCGTACCCAAGGACGAATATTCAATGGTACTTAATGGTATCTGCCAATAAAAAAGCCAGCTTAGCTGGCTTTCTTTCGATGTTATTTAGCATTACTCGATATCGAGTGGTTCTGGCGATAGAATGACGCCAGTGTTATCGGCATAGATATGATCGCCTGGGAGGAAGGTCACGCCGCCAAAGTTGACCGGGATATCGACTTCACCCACTGAATTGCCATCGGCGCCCACAGGAATTGAAGCAAGGGCTTGAATGCCGATGTCTAATTCTTCCAGCGCATCCACATCGCGTACTGAACCGTAAACGATAATGCCTTCCCAGTTGTTGTTGACTGCGATTTCTGCGATAGATGCATCGATCAGGGCGCGGCGTAATGAACCACCACCGTCAACCAGCAAGACTTTACCTTGGCCATCTTCTTGTAAGACCTCGGTGATTAGGCCGTTGTCTTCAAAGCACTTAATGGTGCTGATAGAACCGCCAAAAGAGCTACAACCACCGTAGTTACTGAACATGGGCTCGACTACATCTACGACATCTAAGTACATGTCACATAGTTCTGAGGTGTTGTATTCCATATTTACACTCCTATTGATCCGCGTTGCGTACAGTTTAGCGAGTTTACGCCAGTATAAAAGGGATTCCTGAAAAGAAAAGTGTTATCAATCACGGTATTGTTGCACTTGGACGTTAACACTTATGTTGTAAACTTTCGTCACTTAACAGGTGTTTATCCTCAAAACTTGATATCGGTCATTAAATAACGGTTTTTTATTACAACTCTGTTGCGCGTTTTGGTATTATATCCCAAGTTTAAATTAACTTACTTAACTTAATTTGCTTTAGGGGCAAGGACCCCCCGTTACGCTTATGGACGGTAGAGGGCCTTCGAGAGGTGCCTATGGAAGCTGTAAACACGATTGAAATTATTGGTTATTTTGCCTCAGTAATGGTGGCAATTTCACTTATGATGAAGAATATCATCTGGTTAAGATGGTTAAACTTTGTCGGTTGTACCTTGTTTGTTATCTATGGCGTATTTATTTCAGCCTGGCCTGTTGCGGGGATGAACGCCTTTGTTGCCTGTATCAATATTTACCATTTGACGAAAATTTACCGCGCTAAAGCGCTGGAACAAGCTGTCGCTTGAAGGTTTTCTGACAGTGCTGCCCGTTCATAGCAACTGGGTAGCACTGTATTCTCCCCGTACGTTTTCCCTCTTGCTCCAATTGATCGCTTCATTCCTCACCATTTTCGCCACAGGTGTCATAAAACTTTAGGCCTGATGTCACTTTACCGTCATCGCCAGTTCTTAGTCTCACCTTAACACTGAGCACTTAAGCCATCTCTGTTTAAGTTGTCGTAGGTTTAGCGTGGGGTTCTATCGTGAAATAGTCGTCTGAGAGGGCGTTAACACATGCAGACGCTAACAGCTGTCGAGAGAATGCACTCATTAACATCGCCATGATACTCGCTGGCATGCCAGCAAGGAGCCTGTTTTATGTTGAGTTACATTACAGACTTAGATAAGCGCATGTTTTACCGCATTGTGGATTTGAGCCAACGTCACGGTGTTTATGCTTGGGCGAAGCGGATATCGGCAACTGGAGATGGGCATGTGTATCTGTATCTCTCTGTTGGGTTGATGCTGACACACTCCCAAGGGCAGAACCTGTTCAATCTACTGTTGGCGAGTTTTTTGATTGAATTGCCGTTGTACATATTACTCAAAAATAGCATTCGCCGTACTCGACCCTGTCATGCCTTGGTTGGGTTTGAAAGCGGCTTTGAACCCTCAGATCGTTTTAGCCTACCTTCGGGACACACGGCGGCCGCCTTTGTGATGGCCACAAGTGTGGCGCAGGTGTATCCCGTGGCTGCGCCTTTTGCTTACGTATGGGCGCTCTGTATTGGTGCCTCACGTATTGCGCTTGGGGTGCATTACCCCTCAGATATTGTCGCCGGTGTTCTGTTAGGTACGGGGGCTGTTTTGCTTGTGCATCCCGTGATTTAACACAATCAGGCACTCATTCGTTGGATACCTCCTTGATTCACCACTCTTTCATTCACAGTTAAAGGATAAGCAATGCGAATACTCTACGGAGTTCAAGGCACAGGGAATGGTCATTTAAGTCGTGCTCGAGTGATGGCAAAGGCCTTAGTTGAGCACAATATTCAAGTCGACTTTTTGTTTTCGGGGCGCAAGCCTGAAGATTTTTTCGATATGGAGTGTTTTGGGGATTACCGCGTCCAAGCAGGGATGACTTTTGCTACGCACTCAGGGCGAGTCAATATCACGCAAACGGTGAAGCAGAATTGTTCCTTATCGTTGCTTAAGGATATTCAAGCGCTGGATCTGAGTTGCTATGATCTCGTTCTAAATGATTTTGAACCCGTATCCGCATGGGCGGCGAGGCGCCAGGGAGTCCCCTCGATTGGGATAAGTCATCAAGCTGCCTTGACTCATCCTGTGCCTAAATTGGGAAGCACTTGGTTGAATGAGTTACTACTCAACTACTTTGCACCGGTGGATGTGGCTTTAGGATGCCATTGGCATCATTTTGGTTTTCCGATCTTGCCTCCCTTTGTCGAAGTGGATGTCAGCCCTATTGAACATACCCATCAAATATTAGTGTATTTACCCTTCGAAGAGGCGGATGTGATTGCCGATTTTTTTAAGCCTTTTACGGATTATCAGTTTTTGGTGTATCACGCCAAGCAGCCTACCAAACGCATTGCCGATCATATTCAATGGCATGGGTTTAATCGTGATGGATTTAAACAGCATTTAGCGAGCTGCGGTGGTGTCATCGGTAATGCGGGATTTGAGCTGGCGAGTGAGGCGCTGACCTTAGGGAAAAAGTTGTTGGTCAAGCCGCTGATTGGTCAATTCGAGCAGCTATCGAATGTGGCAGCGCTACAATTATTGGGCGCGGGTGACAGTATGATGAGCTTAGATATCAGCGCGGTTAAGCGTTGGCTTAAGGCCGCATCGCCAAATCCCATTGCCTATCCGCAAGTCGGTGATGCTTTAGTGAAATGGATAGGGAGTGGTCAGTGGCAGAATACTACACCATTGTGCGCCGATCTTTGGAGCCAAGTGAAATTGCCAGACACATGGCGCTAAGATTGATGTGAGCACTGTGATAAAAGGTTATTTCCGCTCTAGCTGGGAATCTGGGGTTAGCGTATAATTTGGCCAATTTGCTGTTAGCCCCAGCAGCGTGTCTTTATTGGCCTAGTCTGGCCACAATTTAGTTGTCATAAATGAGCCTTAAGAAGTTTACTCAGTACAAGTTACTGTTTTTAATGTTGTTGTCCCTCGGTATTTTGCTTCCTTTTATTCCCGACCAAGCCTACCACATGCCCGGCCCTGATACTGCCAAGCAAAATCTGCATGTGATTGAATTTAATGATCAAGGTCAGCCCCACAATGATGGACAATGGCAAGCGCTTAAGGCGCGGATTTTACAACCCAATAATGGCACTGCGCCTGAGTTGCTGATTTTTGTCCATGGCTGGCACCACAGTGCCAATCCTAAGGATGAAAATTTTGTCGCTTTCGAACAGTTTTATCAGCAAATGGCGGCCTCTGATTCTCAACGAAACTTGCTCGGCTTATACATCGGTTGGCGGGGAGATAAGTACGATCCTTTCTGGCTCGATGGTTCGGATGATGCTACTAGTTGGATTGAACCATTGGATTTCCCGACTATTTTGCAGCGTAAAGCCGTAGCAAAACGCATAGGGCAAACGGGTTTATCGCAGTTACTGGATAAATTGGATGGATTGGTCGCTGAGCATCAGTTACTGCGTTATACCGTTATCGGTCATAGTCTTGGTGGCTTAGTCGTGTTGCACGCCAGCAAAGATAGAATTAAGGCGGCTATCGATAATGAGCAAGATAACCCGAATCTATTCTTACTGTTAAACCCCGCCGCGCCAGCGCAGGATTTTAAACCGCTCGATACTTTGATGAGCTTAGATAGGCAAAAACCGAGTATGGTGGTGTTGCAATCTAAGGGCGATTTTGCGGTAAAAGAAGCGTTTAATTACATAAAAGATGGCGAACGGGCACTGGGTAACTCTTGGGCAATAACCCATGATATCGATAAATGTTCAGGCGGTAACTGTGCTACGCCGATGAAAATGCCTTCAGCATTAATGGCTCACGATCAGCTTCCTGGTTGTATGATGACGTTGCCGCATTCGGGCTGGAAAATTCGAGCCCGCTTACAGGCAAGGCGTAGTGTGCAGACCTGTCCCGATGCCAATATGCAGGCGGTTTGGGTGCTGGCTGTGTCCGATGAAATTGTCTCTGGGCATAATGGGATCTTAACGTCGGATCACGCTAAGGCGCTGTCCGAGGTGATGGGTATGATTGATTTATATCGAAATCAATTGCCTAAACATGCGGTTGAAAGCCCTGCGAATGAAGATTTAGCCACCCTTGCGCCAGAGCCTGAAGCCACAAATACAACCAGTGGCCAAACGAGTACTCCAGACGAGCCTGTGGTTATTGTTGAACCTGTTGCTGAAGCTGAAAACCCATCACAGCAACCAGAGCCTCCAGTACCGATTAAGGCAGAATCAACCTTGGAATTGCCACAGCGGGAAGGTGTAAAGGAAGAATCGCCACAGGCTAATCCAGCGAATGAGCATCAACCGCTAGAGGAAACGCCACCTCGACCTAAAGTTGAGAATGAGTAACTCATTACTACAATTGGGTTACCACAATCTCGGCGGTAAAATGAGCATATGGAAGTGCGCACTTTATTGATTTTTCATTTGCCATTTACGCCAACTTAGCAGCAGTAACGAGATTAGCAACAGGCTAACGATCGCCCATGTGGGATATTTATGTTGGTGATAAAACGCGAGTATTGGGGCGATTTCATCGCGGATTAACACTGGTCCTAGACCAAAAAGGGTTACCCAAATGCTGGTGGCGAGTAGGTTGCCCATCACAAATTGTTTAAAGGGCATTTTGGCTAGCCCACAGCCAATAAACATAAACTGCTTAAGCCCTTCGACAAAGCGGCTGAGCACTAGGGCGGCTATGCCATACTGGCCAATCACACTGTGGATCTTGTCCTCAAGCTGCGGCTTTATCCAACCTTTTCGCAGCAATACCTCACCGAAGCGGCGACCGATAAAGTAGCCCAAACTGTTGCCACTCAGGGCGGCTGCGCAGGCAACGATGAGGACTAATGGCAGCGACATTTGCCCCGTCGCGGCCAATAAACTGGCAACAATCAATAAGGATTGCCCAGGTGCGGGAATGCCAAATCCTTCGACGGCAATAGCGATAAACAGCAGCAGATAGCCGTATTGCTGCAACCAAGGTGTCATTTCGGTGATTAGGTGTTGTAAGGCTTCAGGCATGATGAAAACAGGGAACAAGAATGAATCATCCCATCTTACTCGGCGTAGCCAAATTTGGGATAGCTTTATGAGCAAAGTTTCATGCCGATTTTATGGAATGGCGCATATTCAAGGCACAAAAAAGCCGAACTGAGTTCGGCTTTTTTGTATGACAACTTAATGGTTGCTTAAGCGAAAGCGGCCTGCAGTTGCGGCACAACTTGCTTCTTACGGCTTAAAACGCCGTCTAACCACACTTTGCCATCGACTGGGGTTTTACCGTAGGCACGGTTGACCAGATCGGCATCGTCAGAAACCACTAAAAGCTCTGAGCCTTCTTTCATAATGTCTGTCAGCAGTAACAGTACGCTGTGACGGTTGCCTTCAACCTTCAGTGCTTTGATATCGGCTTCCAGTTCGGCTTTGATTGAATCAAATACAGACAGATCAATCACTTCTAACTGGCCGATACCCACTAAGTTACCGTTCATGTTGAAGTCTTTAAAGTCGCGCATCACGAGATCGCGTGCTGGCGTGCCTTCAACAGCCGATTTGACCTTGAACATTTCCATGCCCAGCGCTTTAAAGTCTTCAACGCCAGCGATTTCGGCTAAGGCCTCAACGCAGCGGATGTCGGCTGTAGTGCAGGTAGGTGATTTGAAGATCACAGTGTCGCTCAGGATGGCGCACATCATGATGCCAGCGATATTTTTAGGGATGGCAACTTGGTGGAAGTCGTACATCATCTTAATAACTGTGTTGCTGCAACCAACAGGGCGGATCCAGCACTCTAAAGGCGTATCAGTGGTCAGATCGCCTAATTTGTGGTGATCCACAATCCCTACGATGGTCGCTTGAGCGATATCGTCCGGTGCTTGAGTCAGCTCTGAGTGGTCAACAATGTAGACCTGCTCGCCAGCATAGCTGGTTTTGTATTCTGGCGCTTCAAAGCCAAAACGCTCCAGAATGAAAGCGGTTTCGGGTGATAACTCACCTAAACGTGCGGCAACGGCTTCTTCACCGATTTGGTTTTTTAGATAAGCTAACGCGATAGCACCGCAGATTGAATCAGAATCGGGGATTTTGTGACCGACAACGTACATAGGCATTTCAGGGACTCTCCTTTAAATTTGTGGCAATTTTAACAATATTTCGCCCGATTCGGAAATAGCCAAAGCGCATATCACTGCGCCTTAAGCGGCTATTTCTGCCAAAACTTAGGCATTGTTGACTCAGATTTTAGATCTTCACTTTAATCACGACTTTACGTACTGCTGTCGGTGTATCACTCGTACCGGGCATATGCATATCGCCGGGGAAAAATAATGCGAACATACCCGCCTTTAGTTTAATGTAGGAGGCGTTGGCTTTATTTGACTCGTAATCGAACTCGGCGTAATCGTGTTTTTCGAAATAAGGTTTTGATGGGGTTTGGTCGGCCAATGGTAGATAGCCAAACTCTTCTTCGCCACTGACCACATACTGCACATCGATGTATTTTTGATGTACTTCAAAGGGTTCGGTCGATTGTGGTTTGGTGTGGTAGTCGTTGACTATCACGAAAATATCCTCGCCATCGAGGGGATAATTGCCAACGGGCAGTTGGCTAAAGTCAGTGCTGGCAAGATGCGCTAATGCCGTGGCAATGCGTGGGCTGAGTGATTGATAAATATGGCGATTAGCTAAGGTATCGACAATCATGAGGTACTCGATATGGCGTAAGTAAATGAGTGAATTGTAAAGATTATAATCAGTTCACCGCCGTTAGAACATAAGCGATAGACATAAAAAAACAGGCCATAAATGGCCTGTTTTCATTGTTTGCGGCTTAGTAAGTGTACTTGGCTTCGAGGAAGTAGTATCCCCCATTAAATCCAAACGGTGTATTGGTTAACGGATAGACGAAAATACCATTGAAGTTATTGTCATCTGGGCGTTTTTCAGGATACACATCAAACAAGTTTTGCACACCAGCGGTGAAGCTTAAGGCATCGGTTGCGGCGTAGCGCACGGATAAATCCATCACCCATTGGTCACTGTAATTCACATCACCCGTTGAGTAACCCACAGTGTAATCGCCGAAGTAGCTGAGGCGAATATTAGTCTTAAAGTCACCTAATTCATGGGTCAGACCTAGGTTACCCGTATTGTGCGGCGTGGCCGAGGTCATGCGGGTTTGTTCGATATTATCGAAGAGTTTAGGTCCGAGTCCGTCCAAAATTTCAGGGAAATGAATATCTTGGATTTCAGTTTTGTTATAGGCGTACGCCAAGTTGGCGCGTAAATCGCCCCAGTTGCCGAGATCAAAATCTTGGCTCACCACTAAATCGACGCCGCGAGTACGGGTATCGACGGCGTTAATAAAGAAGCGCGCCGATTCAGCATTGGTATTGGCCAGCGCCGCTGTAACTGCGGGCGAGTCGTTTGGCGTCACTGAGCTTGAGAGGATAATCCTGTCATCGATTGAAATCTGATAGGCATCCAAGGTCAGGGCTAGGCCAGTATCATTGGTGTAGACCAAGCCTAAGCTGAAGGATTGCGACAGCTCTGGGTCGAGCTCGTTAATGCCTAGGGCCTTAGTCACTGGCGATAAAGTGTTGAAAGTGCCTGATTCTGTTGGCACTAACTGGCCGGTAGTCGGATCAGGATTAAACAGGGTCGAGATATTGCTGAAGTACAACTGTTGTACGCTCGGCGCTCTAAAGCCTGTGTTCACTGTGCCACGCAGGGCTAAATGGTCGGTGAAGTCGTAACGGCCTGCGAGTTTCCAACTGGTGTTGCCGCCAAAGTCTGAATAGTTTTCGTAACGCAGCGCTGCCGCCCAATAAAACTCTGTGGTTAATTGGTTTTCAAGCTCGACATAAACACCGGTATTGTCGCGAGTTTCATCGACTTCTGACTCAGGCGTAAAGCCAGTGAAGCCTTGGCTGCCCGCTGCACGGTTATCATAACCGCCATTGATATAAGAACCCGGTTCGCCCGCCTCAATCTGATAACCGTTTTGGCGCCAAGAGACGCCCGTCGCCACTAAAATCTCAGAGTCATTGGCAAAGTTATAGTAGCGCGAGGCATCGATGTTTAGGTTTGCTTCGCTGGTGGACAGTGTGCCGGCATCGAATTCGGTCGGGCTATCTGGGCCGAGTGATGCATTTAGGGTGTTGACAATGTTGTATTCGAACGAGTTTCCGCCATAGCCCGCTGAGGTATCGATATTCCATTCACCGAGGGTGAACTCGTAACCTAGGACTAATGATGAATCGATGATCTTAGGATTGATCTGCGGTAAAAAGCCGTCGGGATATAGCTCGGTCAAGTTACGAGCATCGAGCGCGCGGCGATAAAATGCGCCGGATTTGGTTTCACGCTGGCTAATGCCACCGAAGGCATAGAGTTTACTGTCGCTTGAGAAAGGCTGCGCTGCGTTGATAAATAAGCCTAAGTTATCGTATTCGGCGTCGCCCACTTGGTGGCTCTTGCGGTTGAAAGTCACTTCACGTGGATCGGCAGAACCGTCTGGCAGCTTAGGATATTGTTGGCGTGGATCTAAGCCTGCGCGGTTGGTGCTGTCTTTATGGTGAGCTTCAACGCCAATATTCACAAAACCGTCGTTGTTTAAACTGATCCCGTGGTTCACACCAACGCGCCATTGTTCACCGTCACCCAGATAGGTTTGTCCGGCTTGAGCCGACACGCTACCGCCTTGGTCGTTGTCTTTTAAGACTACGTTTATAACACCGGCAATCGCATCTGAGCCGTATTGTGCCGAAGCGCCATCACGCAGGATTTCGATGCGTTTAATTGACGTCATCGGAATAGCGTTCAAATCGACGTTAGATGAGCCCTTGCCGACAGTGCCGCTTAAATGCACCAGCGCCGAACCATGGCGGCGTTTACCGTTTACCAGTACTAGCGTGTGGTCAGGCGACAGGCCGCGTAAGCTGGCAGGGCGCACCGCGTCTGAGCCATCGGTGACCGATGAGAAGGGGAAACTGTAACTTGGCGCGGCAAATTGCAGCGCCTTAGCGGTTTCGGTCATACCGGTTGATTCGAGTTGCTCCGCGGTAATGATATCGACGGGGGCAACGCTGTCGGTTGCGGTGCGTAGGGCGATCCGCGAGCCGACGACTTCAATTTTCTCAACGTTGCTGGCCTGTTCTTCTGCTTGTACGACAGGAAAAACCAAAGTTGAAGATACTGCTAATGCGATAACGGCTGGACGCATAAAACCTCTCAATGTGGAGTAACCTTTAGGCTGGAACGAAAACATTGAACCAACGAAAGTAACAATTCGATAGGGCGAAGGTTATCACTGTAACAATTGTTACATCTAGACAGAAAAGAACTAACTCAGAGCTTACTGTTCTAGATAATTCTTGAAAGCCAGTCGAATATGTCGCCATAGGAGAAGTGATGGGCTAAGTGAATAAAATCATCTAGATCCATTAGGTGGGTTGAAGGTTTATCGCGCTTGGCGACTGTGTTTTAATGGCACGAAACCTCAGGTTTGAGGCACTTTAAGGAGTTAAGTTTTGCCCGCATTACGCTTTCTTGCAGGTCCTACGGCCTTTAACATTATTAGGGAACAAGGTCTGCATCCCGATGCTTTTACACAACTATTGGCGGCATCCGGTGGACCCAAATGGTTAGGGATTGCGGGGCTTGATAAGTATCTTTTTGCTGAATTTTTTAAAGATAGGCAAACGCCGCTATACACCTTAGGGGCATCCTCTGGCGCCTGGCGTTTAGCCTGTTTAGCACAGCAGGATCCACTACAAGCCTACGCACGTTTAGAGGATTACTACATTGGCCAACGGTATGAAACGATACCGACACCGCATGAGGTGAGCGAGCAGGTGAAGGGCATAGTCCAAGGAATTCTTGGCGAGACGGGTGGTCGCGAGATAGTCAATCATCCCTTTATTCACAGTCACTTAATTGCCTGCCGCGCTAAACACATCAATCGTCTTAGCCATAAATTGCCATTAGCGGCTGGGCTGGCGATGGCGGCTGCGACCAACCTCATTAGCCGCAAAACCTTGGGCTGGCATTTCGAGCGTGTGGTGTTTAGTCAGCAAGTGGCAGCATCACCTTTTAAGCAACTTGACGATTTACCCAGCCAGCAGGCGAGGCTCACCGAGGCCAATATGGATGCTGTGATGTTGGCAACGGGATCTATTCCATTAGTGCTTGCGTCAGTCTCACGGATTGATGGCGCGCCCGCGGGGCAATACTATGATGGCGGCATCACCGACTATCACTTCGATTTGCCCTTATCCCATACTATTATGGGATTGACCCTGTACCCGCATTTTTATCCCCATATGAGCCCTGGATGGTTCGATAAATCCTTGACCTGGCGCCGAGCGCGCACCAATTACCATAACGCCTTGGTGCTGGCGCCTTCGGCGGAGTTTGTGGCGTCACTGCCTTTTGGTAAGGTGCCCGACCGTGAAGACTTTAAACAACTGGATACTGCGCAGCGGATGCAGTATTGGCGCCGTTCTGTTGCCTTAAGCGAGCGGCTTGCTGACGAATTTGCCGAAGTGTATGCAAAGGGCAATGTCGCAGTACACTTAGCGCCGCTGTAGGGTGAGAGGGGTAAACTCGGCCTAAATGCTTTTTACCGTCAGCGACTTTAGGAAGGAAATTATTTCTCCTGCTACACTCTAAATTAATAAGGTGTGGCTGATTTTTGAGCACATTCTTGTATCAGTGGGCAGGAGGTTGCTATGCAAACACGAGAAATGGCGTTAATTATGCGCGATGCCTTGTTGCTGCCACAGGGAAGGATTGAGGTCCGCGTAGTCGAGCCGGGCCAATTGCGCATGGTCGCGGATGTGTTAAAAGGCAAATACGATTTAGCGTTTGCGGCGAGTAAGCCCAGCGGCAATCCGCCCTGTTATCCGACTGCGACACAGTGCGAGATTATCGATTTTAATCAGTTAGAAGATGATACCCTCAGCATCGTTTTAGAGGGGCGCCAAAGGGTTAGTATTCTCTCCGCGGCGCAAGCAAAAGATAAGCTGTGGATGTCCCGCACTTTGCCTTGCCAAAATTGGCAAGAAGAGCCGATAGAAGGGGAGTTCGAACTGATCAGTGCTGCCCTTGAACAATTCTATGAGGTAAACCCTGACTTACTGGAGTTGTATTCCCAAGTGCATTTAGAGGATGCGGCCTGGGTGAGCCAACGTTGGTTAGAAGTGCTGCCCATGTATAACCGCGATAAGCTGGTGTTGGTGAATCAGCCCGACTGCCATAAAACCATGGATTTTGTATTGCAACTTATCAAGTCCCATGTGGACTGAAAAACCACACCAAGGCTAAAATAGCGGCTCATTATCGCCGCTAGTTGTTTCTATGACTCAAACCGCCCGTGCCGCCCAACCTTCTTTTGTGGTTCTCCCCCTAGAAGTGGTTGATAAACAAACCGTATTTTCTTTTTTGATCGAGCATTATGCCCATATTGGCGAAGCGGTTTGGCGTCAGCGCATCCTCGATGGCAAAGTGCATTGGCAAGACGGTAGCTTGATTGGATTAGATACAGCCTATCGCCCAACGGCGAGGGCATATTACTACCGTGAAGTCCCAGTGGAAGCGAAAGTCCCCTTCGAGTCGCCGATTTTGTTTCAAGATGACAACCTTATCTTGGCCTACAAACCGCATTTTTTACCCGTCACCCCCAGCGGTGATTATGTGAATGAGTGCCTAGTGCACCGTTTACGCTTAAGCACTGGGATAGACACTATCGCCCCTGCCCACAGGTTAGACCGGGAAACCGCTGGCGTAATCCTGATGACGACTCGCCCAGAGACGCGGCATATTTATCATCAGCTATTTATCGATGATGCGATCCGTAAAGATTATCAAGCGATTGCCAAACTCACCCCTGAACTTTTGGCACAATATGCCAGTGGGGAATTAACTTTACCAAAGCATTGGACGGTCAAAAATCGCATGCAACGCAGCGAACCCAGTTTTACTATGAAAATAGTTGAAGGCATGGCAAATACTCACTCGGAGATAAGCTTGGTTGCGATTAAAGGCGAGTTTGGTTTATTTCATTTAAGCCCTATTACCGGTAAAACTCACCAATTGCGGGTGCATATGCAAAGTCTTGGTATGCCATTATTAAATGATCGCTTTTATCCGACATTATTACCTAAAGGGCCGGATGATTTTACCAAGCCACTACAACTCTTAGCGCAGCGATTACGTTTTGTTGATCCTCTTTCGGACAATAAACATGATGTTCAATGCGAACACTTGTATATAAATATCGATTGATGTTATTTATTTGTGTTGAAGCTCGTTTATTTGTTTTTTAATACCCTGTCTTTAGTTGAAATATAAGTTTTATCTGTTTATATTTATTGTTCTTAATAAATAATTAAGGTCAATATTGCTGTGGTTTAAGCTATTTTTGATACTTTGTGTTACATCTGTTTTTGATGTTCTCATTGCTCTAGCCTAATCTAGGATAAGATTAAGCGTTAGAAGAGTCTTCTGATGATAACTCAGTGTAAGAATTACTTTTATAAGTTATTACATGGATGTTTGCTTTTATGATGGGTGTTTTTATATCTGCGTAAGGTTTTTATATGACATCTACATATTCAGTAAGTATTGCAGACGATTGTTATTACGAAAATTTTATTTGGATTGGTCCTTGCCATAGACAATCTTGGTATCCTGATTTTGATGCATTTAATTCTGTTGAAGCTTTGTTAGAACTGGGGCATTCAGCAGAACTAATTGTATTATCGTTGCAGGCGGAAGAACAAGATAAGTGCCTCCGTGTTCTTAGAGAAAATGATGCTACTTTTTTGAGTCATATATTAGTCTGCCATGAAAGTGCCTTATCTCCTTATTTAGCAAATGGTTTATGGAATGCTGAATATAATGAACACTATCAAATATACAAACTGAAGAAGCAGCAGGTTAAGTTAGATTATCAAGATGATCCTCGTTATAAGCTGCTGGCTTATCTGTGGTGTCATCACAATGCCATATTAGAACCGCATTCCGTACCTGAAAAAAAATACCTCTATGATTATCCGTTATTACGCTGTTTTGGTATTCATCCTGAGGAAAGCTTTACTTGGTTGGGCGAATTACAAAAATCTCAGTTGATTGAAAAGGCTGAATTATCTAATCGATTACGTTTTTGCCCTGGGTGTCATTCTGGGCATCTTAATTACATCGATGTCTGTCCCCAATGTCATAGTATCGACATCGAGTTGCAAAGTAGTTTGCATTGTTTTAACTGTGGGCACGTTGGTGCTCAAGCATCATTTCGCAAGTTGAACACGCTAAGTTGCCCAAACTGTTTACAAAGCCTGCGTCACATTGGGGTGGATTACGATAGGCCGATAGAGAATCAGCATTGTAATAGCTGCCAAACCTTGTTTGTCGATGCTGTGGTGGAGGCAAAATGCTTGCATTGCCAGCTCAGCAGCAAGTTAGATGATTTGCATGTAAGGAATGTGTACAGCTTTAAACTGGCGATCCCAGGGCGTACCTTAGTTCGTCAAGGGCGTTCGCAATCTTGGTTCGCCTTTGAGCCAGGTGAGCAAATGACCAGTGCACAGTTTTTTTGGTTGGTTGATTGGCAAAATAAATTGGCGAAACGCCATCATCAAACCCATTCTATTTTGTCGATTCAAATGCTCAATGTAGATGAGTTTTTGCAGGCAGAGGGCGAGGCGAAGGGCTTTGCTCAGCTTGATGCCCTGCAAGAGCGGCTGCGAAGCGTTATTCGGGTGACTGATGCATGCAGTAATTATACCCGTGATGGTTTGCTGATGTTACTGCCCATGACGGATATGAGCCAGCTAAAGAGTATTTATAAGAAGTTGTTTGATCTTAAAGAATTGCAATCCGCATCTAAGATTGAACTCAGCGTAAAAGCCCTAACCTTGCCCGCGGACATTGGTGAAAATGTGGGTGAATGGCTAACAGATCAATTAGTTAAAGCTAAGCCAATATGAGTGAATTCAACACCATCAGCTACATGGTGCTCGATATCTGGCACCAATTGGCTGAACACTTAAGCTTTTTCGCTTGGCTGGTGCCGCTCATACTGCTGTATGAGGCGCCGCTAATGCTATTGGTGCTCACTGGCATTATGCGGTTTTACTACACCAACTTCGTACAAGTGCCTCGGCAGTCACTTTATAAACCTAAAGTGTCCTGTGTGATCACTTGTTATGCCGAGGGTGAAGCTGTCAAATCGACAATCGATTCCTTTATCGAACAGGTTTATGACGGTGAGATAGAGATCATTGCTGTTGTTGATGGTGCCGTCCAAAACGCACTGACTTATCAAGTTGCGATGGCGGCGGCCAAGGCTTGCCAAGCACCAAATCGCAAGGTGGTGGTGTTGCCCAAGTGGCAGCGCGGAGGCCGGGTGTCGACCTTAAATGCGGGGCTATCAATTGCCACGGGCGACATTGTGATCAATGCCGATGCGGATACCTCGTTCGACAATGACATGGTGTCGCAGATAGTGCCCTATTTTGAAGATCCTAATGTGCCCGCTGTTGGGGGCGCATTAAGGGTTCGCAATGTGAATGAGTCGATATTGACTCGCATGCAGTCGATTGAATATCTGATCTCAATGCAAGGTGGAAAAACCGGACTTGGGCAATGGAACCTGCTGAATAATATTTCTGGGGCTTTTGGCGCTTTTAGGCGGACCTTTTTAATTCAAATTGGCGGCTGGGATACCCATACTGCTGAAGATTTGGATTTAACCGTGAGGATTAAGCAATACTTTAAGCGTCATCCAGACTGGCGTATTCCTTTTGCGACCTTGGCCGTTGGCCATACAGATGCGCCGGCCGATCTCAAAACGTTAGTGTTACAGCGCCTGCGTTGGGATGGGGATTTATTATTTTTGTATTTTCGCAAACACTGGCCAGCCTTTACGCCTAAGCTGCTCGGCACCGGAACCTTTATCTTTACCTTGCTCTATGGTTTCTTGCAGAACGTGTTGATGCCATTTGTTATCGTATTTTATTCCATCGGAATAGTGCTGAGTTATCCGTGGCAGTTTATTACCTCAATTTCGTTCACGATTTATGGCTTCTATTTTGCCATCTTAGTGTTCTTCTACTTGATGGTTTTATTAGCAATTTCGGAGCGATTGTCCCAGGACTTACGTTTAGCCATTTGGTTACCTTTATATCCGTTTTATGCGCTGTTTATGCGTTTAGTGTGTCTATTTGCGCTATTGAATGAGGTTTTTCGCCGCTCCCATGAAGAAAGTTCAATGGCGCCGTGGTGGGTTTTGAAACGTGGGAGAAAGTTCTAATGAAAGTGAATTATCAACCGAGCGACAAAGCGCAACGACCAACTGATGACAAAGGCATAGGGGTAAAATATGCCGCAGCTAAAAGAGGGGGCTTTAAAGGGCGTTGGTACTTGTTATTAACCTTAGTTATTGCACCTGTAGTTGTGGTCGGCTGGATATTACTGCGCCCTCATTTGTTTATTTTGGCCAGTGGCATAGTGACTACCGAACCCTTAGAGGTGCGTGCCCCAAGTGCTGGAGATGTGGCCGCGATTATGGTGAAACGAGGTGATGTGATTACCAAGGGAGCCGATATTCTCACCTTAGTAGATACGCAGTTAGATGCTCAGATCCAAGAGTTAGAGAAGCAATTATCTCAGCTTGAGTTTGATCATCTCAGCATCAATGCTGAAATCCTCGCGCAATTACAACAGCGTATCGATGTCGCGGCTGAAGGTGTTACGCGGCAGAATGGTTTGCTTGATAGTTTTGAGCGTTACCAACGTCAAGGTGTTGTTCCCACGGCTGATATGGCGGCGGTGTTACAGGCGCATACTGCTGCAAAAATGGCGCTTGAACAGGCAAAAGTCGATTTGATGCAGGCACGTCAACAGCAGAAAACCGAGTTGCTTGCGGGGTCCATCGCTCAATCAAAATATAATATCGAGCTGCAGTTAGCTCGATTAAGAGCGCAAGAGTCGCAATTACATATCAAGGCGCTTAATTCGACTCGCGTGGTCGATGTGCTAGTACAAACGGGAGAGCATATAGTCGAAGATAAACCCCTCGTACTGCTCTCGGGGCGTAAGGAGGCGGTCATCTTTGCCTATCTTGAGCCTAAGTACTTGGAATACACTGCTATTGGTCAAAAGGCAACCATCAAGTTACCCAATGGCACTCGGTTACGCGCCGAGATCTCTGAACCCACCGAGCTGGTGGGGCGCTTACCTAAGCAATTGTCAGGTCCCTTCGATGGCGAAAAACCCGTATTGAAAATCACCTTGAAGCCGGAAACTGATTTGCCTACTGCTATTGAAGGAGTTCCTGTTGAAGTGAGTTTCGATTATCTTTGGTAGCCATTCCTATTGGATAAATGTCGCTCTCAATAAAGCGAAGTGAGGGCGGTGTACAAATTTTAATACTGTTCTGTGCGTGCCAGCTTTGGTTTTAAACTAGTTGGCGGTAGCCTTATATGGTTATGATACTGTCCGACCAACGTTTCAGTGCTGCGTTTTATCGGCCCATTAGGATGGTAAGATGACCAAATCTGCAATCATTTCAATTTTGCTCTGTCTCGCAGTGCTTTTAGGCGCCATGTATGTTGGTAACTGGACGAAACATCCTTATGTTCATGAGTTGACAACAGAGATCCGTAAAGCGAGTGCGGTAATCGAACCCAAAAAGCCAAGTGCAGAGATCATGCAGGAGGATGAGAGTAAAGCCGAATCGTCATCCTCACCAAAGGTCATTTGGGATCAGATGTTAGATAATACCTCGCCGCTAAAGCGTCCCGAGTCACAGCTATTTAATCAGAGCTTACCCAAGCAAGAAGATAGCGCGGTAACGCCAGCTAATTCGGCCGTGGTTGAAAAGCGTGTTGAACCGTTGCAATAAGCTATTCTTGCCTCGGTGGTTCGAACCGAGTTTCGCTCATATCCCCATGTAATACGGCAATTTTAGTGGGCTCACCATTATCAGCTAATACCAAAATGCCGATGCCGCTGCGGTTGACTAAACGCTTGCTCCGTTCGCCATTTGGCCGTCTGCCCCGTAATGACATTCGCTTTCGCTTGGTAAATAGGTTCAATGGTGAGAAGTGGCCGTAAAGCCAACCATTGAGCTTGTCGAAAAGTGGCAGCAGTTTTTCGGGGAACTGGTTTTTAATCCCGCTACAGGTAATTTGGTAAATATTTGGGCTGCTACGGCGAAAGCGAATGCTGATGTCATAGGCAAAGGAATAGTGCACATCCCCCGAGAGGATAACGAATTGCTCTGGGGTCTTGCGGTGCATAAAGATGCTTAGCAAAGCATTGGCTGCGCCCGGATGCGCCATCCAGTTTTCCGCATCAACCAGCAGCGAAGCGCCCATAAAAGTGGCCATGCGTTGCACCGCCTCAATCACTTTGACACCAAACATCGGCGCGGGCGAGACGATAATGACCTTAGATTGACCAAGTAGCGCCTGCTGTAAATCCATTAAGGCTTCCCAATCCATTAAGCCCGAGGGTTTGGCGAGATTCGATTCGCTGCGCCAACGGCGGGTGCGAGTATCGAGTACAACCAGCTTGGGTGAGGTGTCTAAGCTGTAATGCCATTGCTCAAATGTCAGTAAGAGATCAATCAAGGCATCCTGAGTGTTAGGGGCGGGGCGATTGAAAAACGCATCTAACTTTGGGCGAACCTCGGCATTAAATTTATCCGGTGCATTACCTAATCCTTGGAATAGGGTATAGGCAATCAAGGCATTACCAATGATTCGTTTAGAAAATGCATGACCGTAGGCGGCTTGTTCCCATTTAGCGGTGAGATTCCAATCATCGGTAATATCATGGTCATCAAACATCATATACACGGGAATATGCGCCATAAGGCGCCTAACCTGAGTGAGTCCCGCTTTAAAGGCCAGTAAGTTTTGCCATTCTTTTTGCCAACGCAGCTTGTTGGCGGCAGAGAGACCGTCGACATCCTTGGGTAAATCAACCAACTCCCATAGTTCGGGCGACCAAGTGAGTAGGTATAGGGCAATCATCTCACTCAGGCTAACTAAATGGTTTTCAGCGATGGATGAGGTAAATATCGGATGGTTGACATACCAGCGCCAAAGCGCAGTTTTGGCGGGATATTCGGTACGTGGCAGCAGCGTTTTATGGCGTAAGTACAAGCTATCGGCTTGATAACGGATTGCCTCGCTTCCCGCAATAGTGGCGCCGTGAAAGGCTTCATGGTGCAGGCCGAGTTTTTCGATCACCTGACCAATGGCGCATAACATGGGGCCAGCCACATCATCCACATAAACTTGATCGCCACTGAGCATTAACAGGGCTGGGCGCTGCTGCGAATCCTTATCGATAAGTGTTGCTAGCTTAGTATCGGCGGCGACTAAGGCATCCTCGCTATGGTGGTGGGGGTTGCGGCATGAGCCATGCCATACCTGTTTGAGTTCGGTGCAAAAGTAAACCTGGGGTGAGTCGGCACCGCTATAGTGCAATCCATTGACACCATTGAAAATATCGCCAATCTCCTTAGCCGAAACGCGGTATGGAATAGCCGTTTCAGGCGTAAGCAGTGTAGGTCGCGACACACTAATCAAATATTGAAAGGCGTGCTTGCCGAGTGGTATGCAATGGACTTCTTCCTCTGCTAACCCATAACTTTGCTCCCCTAAGGCCAGTTGTAACTCAGTCAATGGCTCGCGGCTCACAAACCAGAGGGTAAAGTGCGAGGCATCGCAGTGGCGCAGCATCGGGCCTGCGAGGATAAGGGGAAGTGCTTGAGTCAAATTCAGCCTTTTGTTGTTAATCAGGTCGAGTGGGATAAACCCAAATCAGCTTAAGTACGGGCAAATAAGAGTAAACAAGTGCGTTGAATATGAAAAGCTTTTAGAATTATCCGCCAAATGGGTGGCTAAGGAGTTTGGGGCAATATGGCAAATATTATGGTGACGGGCGCAACCGGATTGCTCGGCAGGGCGGTCGTTAAACAGTTAACTGCCGCAGGGCATAAGGTGATTGCCACCGGCTTTAGCCGCGCCGAAGCGAATATCCATAAACTCGATTTAACCCAAGCTATTACAGTAGAAGCCTTTATTGCCCACGAACGGCCAGAGATTATCGTGCACTGTGCCGCTGAGCGTCGCCCCGATGTGTCCGAGCGCTCGCCTGAGCAGGCTTTGACGCTGAATTTGAGCGCCAGCCAAACCCTTGCTAAGGCCGCTAAACAGCATGGAGTTTGGCTGCTGTATATCTCAACCGACTATGTGTTTGATGGCACAACGCCGCCCTATGCCGAAGATGCCGCACCCAATCCAGTCAACTTTTATGGTGAGTCTAAATTACAGGGCGAAACCTGTGTGCTGAATACCGACAGCAGTTTTGCGGTATTACGTTTACCTATCCTCTACGGAGAAGTGACTCAACTGAGCGAATCTGCGGTATTAGTGTTAATCAATCAATTGTTAGATAGCAGGCCGCAGCGGGTCGATGCTTGGGCCATTCGCTCGCCCACCTCGACGGCGGATATTGCTGGCGCCATCGCTAAGTTGCTCAAGCGGCAGTTACATGCTGCCGATGTATCAGGGATTTATCATTTTAGTGCGCCGCAAACCATGACTAAGTACCAAATGCTACTGAGCTTAGGTGAGTTATTGGCGATTGATACTGCGCATTTAACTCCAGAAATGACACCGATGGATAGCGCTAAAAGGCCGCAGGATTGCACCTTAAGTTGCGGGCGTTTAGCGGCGCTGGGCATTTATTCTGAGTTGGAATTTAGCGCAGGGCTTAATCAGGCGCTCGCTCAATCCAGTGCAGCACTTGCAGCTGCTGGCCTTAAGCTTAAGGAATAATCATGGTTAAAATTTTAGGAGCGAATCTGCAAGCCGCCGACCAAGTGGCGCTGCTGCGCACCTTAGGTTTATTGCTGCAAATTGGTTTGACGTTGTTTGCCGCCGATACCTTTGGCCTGAGTTTGCAAATGGAGCCGCTCATGCACGTTTTTGTGCTAGAGGTGCTCTATCTTTCGCTCACATTAGCATTACGTAAACCCTTGTTTGCGAAAGAGCGTGGTCTGTTTATCGCCCTAAGTCTGGATACGTTGTTTTGGATCTCTTGGCTGTATTTTTCGGGCGGGGCGACCAATGCGTTTATTTCGCTATTATTGTTACCTATCGCCTTGGCCGCGGTCACATTGCCCATTTGGGCCCCTTGGAGCCTGACCGCGATATCAACCCTCGCCTATAGCTTGATGATTTTTACCGTGCCAGAGTCGCAGATGCAGCACCACGGCATGGATATGAGTTCCCACTATTTAGGCATGTGGTTTAACTTTGTGATTTCAGCCTTAGTGCTGACCACCAGCGTGGCGCTGATCGCCAAACGTATGCGCCGTCAGGATGCGCAGCTTGCCTATATGCGCGAAGGGCAGTTAAGACAAGAACAGTTAGTGGCGCTCGGCACTGTGTCGGCGCAAATGGCCCATCAATTAGCGACGCCACTCTCAACACTGCATTTATTGCTCGATGAATTAAGGGAAGAAACCCCCGAACCCTCAATAACCTTAGTTGAAATGGAAACCGCACTGGGGCGTTGTGAGCACACCTTGGCGGAGCTGCGATTGGCAACGGAGTCGATTCGTGACCGTCGTCAGCGGCCTCAAAATCTCACTGAGCTGGTGGCTGGATTAAAACAGAAAACCCAGTTATTGATGCCGCAAACAGAACTCAATTGGTTGATAACCTGTGAGCCTAAGCTGCTAGAAGAAAAGCAGATCTTAACCGATATGAGCTTAACCCCCGCGATTATGGCCTTGATTGAAAACGCCGCCCGCGCCAGTGTCGAAACCATAGGTACTTCGCAGGTGGATATTAGCGTCGATTGTTCGCCAAGCGAGGGGCAGGCTTATTTGCAGATCCGTGATTATGGCGCGGGTATCGCCCCTTCATTATTGCCACAATTAGGCACCTTATTAATCGAAAGCCCTAAAGGCTTAGGCGTAGCCTTGTTACTGAGCCATGCTAGCTTGGAGCGTTTAGGCGCGGAGCTTATTCTGGCAAATCATCCCCAAGGCGGCACAGTGGCGCAAATTCGTTTTACACTCTTGGCGCCTAAAGTACCAACTGGAGAAACCGTATGAAACGGCTATTGATTATTGAAGATGATCAAGCGCTTGCAGGTATTTTAGCGCGGCGTTTGACTCGCCATGGGTTTGAATGTCGTTTAAGTCACGATGCCAGTAGTGCCCTGCTGGTGGCGCGTGAGTGTTGCCCAACCCATATCCTGCTGGATATGAAATTGGCCGAGGCCAACGGCCTGAGTTTAATTGTGCCGCTGCGTAATTTGTTACCCAAAGTGGTGATGGTGCTACTGACGGGCTACGCCAGCATTGCCACCGCGGTGGAGGCGATTCGTCTTGGCGCGGATAACTATCTGGCTAAACCCGTCGATACCCAAACCCTGCTAGCTGCCTTTGAGCTTGATGCTTACCCTAATACCTTGCAAGAAGATGATGTTGACGACTCACCGCTTAATCCTAAACGGCTGGAGTGGGAACATATTCAGCAGGTGCTCAATGCTAATCAGGGCAATGTGTCGGCTACCGCTCGGCAACTGGGTATGCACCGCCGTACCTTGCAGCGTAAGTTATTAAAGAAACCGGTGAGTGAAACGGGCCGCTAAAGTAAACGAGTATTCGCTCAAGGAAGGAGGCGTGGAATGCGTGAGTATGATGGTGTTGAGGTGCGTTATCGCAGGCCCGATGCCGATTTAGCTAAAAGCTTACAAGTGGTTGAAAATCTATTGGGCTTTGCCCCCGATCCGCAGCAGTTAGACTTTGATTTATCCTTTTGGGCGGGCGGTGCTGGGGTATACGATAAGTTGGCGATCTCCTGCAATGTCACGCCCGAGCAGTGGCAAACACTCAAGCAAAAGCTGGACTTATATTCCCCCGAAGAGATGGTTGCGAGGGATGATTGCCGTGAGGACTTTATTTGGTTAGTCGCCGACGATGGGGAGTGCAGTGATATTTTGGCGGCTTCGGCGCAGTTTATTAACGACAATAAAGCTGCCTTCCAAGAAACTTGCCTTGAATCCCATGCCATTTATTTCAGCTATATGAGCGATGTGAACGGCTGGACCGCCGTATGGGGGCAAGGCAGCCGCATCAATTATGCCTACTTTTGTCAGGGTTAAGAGGTGCCAAGGTTAAGAGGTGCCAAGGTTTATCTGTATCAGTGCTAAACGCTTGTGTCGCTACCAAGGCAGTTCTACCCCATCGTAGGCCAAAAATTGCCCTGTTTGAGTCGGGGTGGCATTGGTAATAATGCCCACTAAACACTGGGCAACGTACTCTGGTGTAAACAATTTTTCTTTGGGCACACTCTGCTGAAAAGGTTTGGATAATGGCGTATCCGTAGTGCCGGGATGCAGTGACAGCACCACGCAGTGTTTGATGCTTCTTTGCCATTCAATCGATAGCGTTTTAAGGAACATATTCAGCGCCGCTTTCGAGGCGCGATAACTGTACCAGCCACCCAAGCGGTTATCGCTAATGCTGCCGACTCTCGCCGAAATCACCGCAAATCTTGCTGAGTTACTTTGTTTTAAGGCATGGTAGAAGTGTTTTGCCAGCATCATGCTGGGAAGGGTGTTTAGCTTGATATTATCCAGGAAAAAGTCCCCATCGAGGGTCTGTAAGCTTTTTTCTGGCCCCTTATCCTCGGTGTGCAGCATGCCAATACAGTTAATCAGCCAATCTAACTGGGGGATATTTTGACTCAGTTGCTTAATTTCCTCCTCAAGGGTGATATCCAACTGATGCCAGATAACGCCATCGTCTCGCCCAGTATCGGGCCTATGCTGTTTATAGGTCGCATGAATAGTGGCTTCGGGATAGGTTTCGCCAAGCTTATTGACCATCGCTTGACCTATACCACCGCTGCCGCCCAGTACTAGAATATGCATGGCTTTTCTCCTCAATACTCAGTCGTTATAGCCGTTCAAGTTGCGCTATATGCTGTTCCGCAGTGGCCAAAATCGCCTGTTTAACCGACTCCTCGGTGTTATCCCAAGTGCGGTACAGCATGGCGATGCGTGGATTATGGGTGAGCTGTGCGCGGTGTTTATCCATAAAGCGCCAATATAGGCTGTTAAATGGGCAGGCTGATTCGCCGCTACGTTCTTTTATCTTGTAATGACAACTGCCGCAGTAATCACTCATTTTATTGATATAACTGCCGCTTGCGGCATAGGGTTTAGTGCCGACGATGCCGCCATCGGCGAATAGCGCCATGCCACGAGTGTTGGGCATTTCGACCCATTCAATCGCATCCACATACACGCCTAAGTACCATTTATCCACTTCATCGGGGGCGATTTCGGTCAATAAACAAAAGTTGCCAATCACCATCAAACGTTGAATATGATGGGCATAGGCAAAATCCAGTGACTGAGATAAGGCGTGGTGCAGGCAATTCATTCGAGTCTTGCCATGCCAAAAGTAGTCGGGCAGCTTGCGCGTGGCCTCGAGGGCATTAATGTTGGCGTAGTTGGGCATATTCGCCCAATAGATGCCGCGCACATATTCACGCCAGCCGAGGATTTGCCGAACAAAGCCTTCGACCTGGGCTATCTCAATAAAAGGATTAGCATGATAGTGCTCAATCACCGCATTGATCACTTCTAATGGGCTGATAAGTTTGGCGTTTAAGCTAAAGGACAGCCGACTGTGATACAGGCTCCACTGCGCTGGATGTTGCTGAGTCATCGCATCTTGAAACCGGCCAAAGGCGGGCAGGCAGTATTCACAAAAATACTGAAGTAATTCGAGGCTTTGTGCGCGGTTTATCGGCCAGAGTAAATGCGTATCCGCCTTGCCCATAGTATTAATCCCATGGCGTTGAAGACGCTCGAGAATGTCTTGCACATTGTGGCCAAACATCAAGGGTGTTGGGAGCGATTTGATATCTTGGGATTTAAGCTTTTGCCTGTTGTTGGCATCAAAATTCCACTGCCCGCCAACGGGCTTGCCATCCGTCATTAAGATATTGAATTTTTTGCGCATTCGCCGATAAAAATGCTCCATCAGCCTGTGTTGCCCTTGGGGGAATTCCCTATCAATTTCGTCAAAGGGGAATAAAAAGTGCTCGGTATCGACGCAATTCACCACGGCATTGGCCAACTTCAACTGGCTTAGTTGCGCGAGGAGTCGATATTCGTCAGGCCGTTGATATTCAAACTTAATCGCCCCCGTTTCGGCGACAAAATACTCTAGTAATGCGTTGAGATCGACAAAGTCTTGGGTATCGTCGAGGGTGAGGTAACGCACTTGATGCCCCGCAGCGCCAAGCTCGCTGGCAAACTGCGCCATGGCGCCAAAGAAGGCGCAAATCTTTTGCATATGGTGCGTCACATAGGTATTTTCTTGATGCAATTCTGCGATTAAATACAGCACCTTAGGGTCGACTTGCTGATACCAAGTATGCAGGGCGTTAAGCTGATCGCCTAAAATCAGCCTGACCGTATGGAAGTGCTGTAATTGCTGCTGTGATTGCTGCCGTAATTGCATTTGGTGGACTCTGGTGGATGACTGTCGCGGTTACATATTTCGCGATGGGATATTGCTGAACATTACGGATTGCAGCACTGTGAGGATCACAAGGCGGGGTATTTGTCGGGATTTCGACAATAAGGTTTACCTAAGCTCGGTTTGATTGCTTTTTAAAAGCAAAGTCAAAGTCGTGGGGCTTCCAAACTTCTGATAGTTAGGTATTAGCTGTTAATCTCAAAAGAATCTTGCCTGCACCATCTTTTACCTTCTTTACGTTTGCGCACAACCTGCACTGACTAAAAATTTAACAATGGTTGTTTCAATAACATTCTTGTTATAAACAACTTCCACTTACATACCATTTACTTATGTTAGGAAAAGGTCGATTCTTTTGGCTTAGGTTTAATCGAACATTATCCCAATCTAACAATAGTGGAAACTTATCTATAGGAGTTGCTGTTGGTTCATCTATTTCCACCATATAAGCATATATTCCTAGTGCATCACCTTTATTCGCTTCTTTGTAACGAACAATTACACCTTCAATATCTGTTCTGGAGGATGAAACATTTTCTTGTATTAGCTCTCGAACCCGACGGTGTACATTGCTAAAACTACCAACATAGATTCTTATAGCTTTAACCAGTTCAACTTTTGAGGGCATTTCATTGAAAACAACTTTTTTAAAGTCTTTATTTTGGGACAAAGTCTCTTTGGTTGAGTAGATTTTCAATTTATGGATCAATTCTCTAGTTTTGTCTTCACCAATCCATGTACTTGGTAAAGAGATTGAATCTACTGCTAAACCGTAATGTTGGACGTGGTTTCTTAAGGCTTCCATGAATCTATATTCAAAGGAAGTGTCGTACTCTTCACTAAAGTAACTTTTTACTTCTTTACCATATTCTTTTTTACAGTTCATACAAATACGAACATGCTTCTCTAAATGGTCATAATATAGCTTTGTTGAAGTAAGTAGGTTTACTACTCTTCTATTTATTTCACTTTGTATTTCATACATATGTTGATATGAGGGAGTATCAAAAATCATTTTCTGAGTAAGTTGAATTAAAATTTCCTTTTCTAATTCGAAGAAGTTAGAGGCAAGAAGATCGTACTTTTCTTCAATCGCTTTTGCCGATAAAAGTACTTCTCTTGAGCGTTTCAGTTTGTCAAACTCTAACTCATCAATTTTTAACGCAACAGTTGGCCCAATTATCATTTGCTTAATAAAGAAGTGCTTCATATTTTCCTATTCGATCTACTTATGACATTTGTATAATGTGCAAAAATAAAGGACATGCAAGACTTTTTTAGATTACAGCTAACACTGAACTCACAGAAGTTCACCTCCCCTCGGAGTTGCCGCAGGGCGAATAGACAAATTGCGTGAGTCTTGCCATGGATGGCAAGCTAGCTTTCGCAGGTGCAGGGGCGAATGAAAATCAGTGATTTTCGCGCTTATGAGCGAGAGGTAGGGACTGCCGAACTGGGCGCTTTACATGGATGTAAAGCCCATCCTTCGGAAGCGATAGCAAATTTGGCAATGAGCCCAAGGGGCTTTCAACTCAGTTAGGGGCGTCTTGGAGCATCCAAGGGCGAAGGCCAAAGGCCGTTTTGAGCGCGAGATAGGGATATCGAGCTGGCTATTTAACATGGACGTTTTTGATAGGACGAGCAGTCCTCCTTGGTCGGCTCTTTATTAAAAATCAGGGGGTGAAGCCCCACGACTTTAAGTGTTATTGCGATAAATAGAATATTTATCGGCTAGATACGACCAATCCAGTTTGTATTGCATAGCTCTCTAGCTTGATATCAAGATTATCCAAATCTTTATAAAACTCATCATCGAGTTGATTGAGTCGGGCTTCGGCGACTGGATTATCGGTTGCGGCGAGGCGTTGGTCTCTGTCGGTAGGGACGGGATGGTCGCCAAATACCGCCTGTTTAGCCTGTTGTAATAGGGCTAACGAGTGCAAAGCGCCAATTTGCTGAAGGCCGCGCTCGGCAACTTCATAATGCCCGCCCGATGAGTTATCGAAGTACTGGATAAAGCCGCCGTTATAGACTTCGCCAGAGAGACAATTGACGGCGTAATAGTGCTGCGCCGCTTCGCTTAACGTGTGAAAGCCCTGTTTATCATCGTGCACCCGCACCACAATATCTCGCCACAGCGCTCTAAAAGGGCAGGTTTTATCTAATTCCCGCTCCTTTTGATAATAGGCTTTTGCCTGTTCGATATTTTCGCGATTGCCGTTTTTGCAGGGCATACATAAGCCTGCGTTTCGCTCGGCAGTGCTGGGCATGATTAAGGTTTGGCAAGCTGTGCAGGGGACTTTTTCCGACATTATCTTTCCTTAGACTCGTCAGCGGGTAAGCACTCAAGGAGAGTCTTGAGCGCTCTCCTTGAACAATGGCGTTAACTGATTAGTTGTACTTAATATTCATCGCGATCAAGGGTTCGCGGGAAGCCTTTTCGGCTCGCAGGCGTGCTAGGTACTTTTCCCATAGTTCCACTTGGTGAGTGGCGAGATCATAAAGCACTTGCCATGAGAACAGCCCAGTATCGTGGCCATCGTCGAAGACGATTTTTACCGCGTAGTTACCTACGGGTTCGATGCGGGTGATATTCACATTTTTCTTATGGGTGACCAGCTTAGGGTTACCGTGACCATGCACTTCGGCGGAGGGAGAATAGACGCGTAACATCTCACAGCTGAGTTGATACTGCTCGCCGTTATCGAAGCTGATTTCTAAAATGCGCGATTTACGCTTGAGCTTAAGATCGGTGACATTGGGTGTGCTAGTGGTCATAGGTAGTGCCAAGAAAATGCTGAGAATGGACAAGCTGTAACATAACAATTTGTGGCTAAGGTTACAAAGTGTAAGCCTTAGCCACAGTCACAATTTTGCACTCAATGTTCGGAACGAACATTGTAGGCTTGGATAACAGCCCTGGTTACAGGATAAAGCGGCTTAGGTCTTCGTCTTGAACCAGATTATCTAAGTGAGCACTCACATAATCGGCATCAATCACAAATGAGCTGCCAGACTTGTCAGAAGCCTCATAGGAGATATCTTCCATCAGCTTTTCCATCACGGTATGCAGACGACGGGCACCAATGTTTTCGGTGCGCTCGTTCACCTGCCATGCCGCCTTGGCAATGCTCTCAATGCCTGACTCGGTAAACTCAATGGTTACGCCTTCGGTCGCCATCAGCGCGATATATTGCTCGGTCAGTGAGGCATGTGGCTCGGTTAAAATGCGTTTAAAATCATCGGCTGATAACGCATCTAGCTCAACGCGGATCGGTAAACGGCCTTGTAGCTCAGGGATTAAATCCGATGGTTTTGACATCTGGAATGCGCCCGAGGCAATAAACAGAATATGGTCGGTTTTCACCATGCCGTGTTTAGTGGTTACCGTGCAGCCTTCGACTAAAGGTAATAGGTCGCGCTGTACCCCTTCGCGGGAAACGTCTGGGCCTGAGGTTTCGCCACGTTTACAGATTTTGTCGATTTCGTCGAGGAACACGATACCGTGCTGCTCAACCAATTCAATGGCTTGCTCTTTTAAATCTTCTTGATTTACCAGCTTGGCCGCTTCTTCTTCGATCAACAGCTTAAAGGCTTCTTTGATCTTCATTTTGCGACGTTTAGCCGGTGCTTGGCCCATATTTTTAAACAGGCTTTGCAGTTGGTTAGTCATTTCTTCCATGCCGGGCGGTGACATGATTTCAATACCAATTTGTGGCTGGGCCACGTCGATATCGATTTCTTTGTCATCTAATTGGCCTTCGCGCAGCTTCTTACGGAAGATTTGACGGGTATTGGAGCTGGTATCGCTTTCCGTGTTATCCCAGTCATTTTTCGGCTTGGGCAGAAGGGCATCGAGAATGCGCTCTTCAGCGTGTTCTTCGGCGCGTTGGCGGCATTTGCCCATTTGCTGCTCGCGGGTCAGCTTGATGGCGATGTCGGTTAAATCACGGATGATTTGCTCGACTTCTTTACCCACGTAACCCACTTCGGTGAACTTAGTGGCTTCAACCTTGATAAATGGGGCATTGGCGAGCTTTGCCAAACGGCGGGCGATTTCAGTTTTACCTACGCCAGTTGGGCCAATCATCAGAATGTTTTTTGGGGTGACTTCTTGACGGAAATCGGCATCTAGCTGCATGCGGCGCCAGCGGTTACGCAGGGCGACGGCGACGGAACGTTTGGCCTTTTTCTGGCCGATAATGTGGGCATCCAGTTCGTGGACAATCTCACGGGGGGTCATTTCAGACATAATATTCCTCACGCCCTGTTAGTAATTAAGTTCTTCAATTGTCTTGAATTGATTGGTGAATACGCAGATATCGCCGGCAATCGTCAATGACTTTTCAGCAATTTCCAGCGCCGATAATTCGGTATTTTGCAGTAGTGCTAACGCCGCCGCTTGGGCATAGTTACCGCCCGAGCCAATGGCGACTAAATCATGCTCCGGCTGCACCACGTCACCATTACCTGTGATAATAAGTGAGGCTTCGGCATCGGCGACCACAAGCATGGCCTCGAGTTTGCGCAGCATACGGTCGGTACGCCAATCTTTGGCAAGTTCAACAGCCGATCGTAATAGATGACCTTGGTGCATCTCGAGCTTGGACTCGAAACGCTCAAATAGGGTAAAAGCGTCGGCGGTGCCGCCAGCAAAACCTGCTAATACTTTATTGTGATACAAGCGACGCACTTTTTTGGCGTTACCTTTCATGACGGTATTGCCTAGGGAGACTTGGCCATCGCCGGCGATGACAACTTGGTTATTACGGCGTACTGATACGATAGTGGTCACAATGAATCCTCTTCTCTTGCCCGCAATGAAAATCCTGCGGTGGATGATGGAGTAAATATGGGGATGGATAGTCAGAATTCAAGTTATTGCAGAAAAAGCCAATGGGGTTTGCGTGTTCGCGCGCCTTTTGCAACCAAATAACGGCAAACGGGGAAGTGGCGGCCTGCTTCAGTCTTGCCACGACTGAAGCGTCGGCTGATTCGCAAAGACTGCCGTTGGCGCTATTTCGGCAGTCTCGGTTTTACCATAGGCGATCACGAGGTTTTTAATAGACTGATGGCGGCGGGAATACTATCAATACCACATTCTTGCAGGGTCTGATTGATGCCCTCGGCAAATTTCGCTTTATGTTGGCGCACAACGCTATAGATCTGAAAACAAAGCACTATGTCACTTTCTGTCAGTCCATTATTTTTAAATGCCATGGCAGATAAGTAACAGCGGATCATAAAGCAATCTATCACGAGCAGGCGAAATGCCATCCAAGGCTGCTGTGAATCACTCATGGGGAAATGCTCATGGTAAAGCGAATATAAAATATAACGGTCAAATAAATCCTGATAATTGCTCAACGCAGGCAAGGCTTTTTCTTCCCACGCTTTATTTAAATCGTCAATTTGATATTGATTACTCTCATTACACAGCAAACCAATTGCGTCATTAAGCGAGGTAAAACGAGGCTTTAAGCTTCTTGAGTGGAGTTTGCATAATTGATCATGTATGGAAACAAAAGCATGGGTTTGAGGCTGTGGTGTGTAGGGTATTTTTTGATATTGCTCATCGATTTGATTGGTTTGGGCCAGCAAGATTAATTGTTCAAAACGCTGATCTATTTGTGCAATAGGAAGAGTATTTTGCCTCACTTGGTCACTGACTTTTACCAATAATCCTATGGCCATGAGTGCCTGTTGCCAATCCACACCCATATTAATTAATAAATCCAAACTGTAATCGTAGGTTTTTTCTAACCATGCAGGATTGGCCGCGGTTGGACGTTTGGCGCCACCGCTCTTTGCCTCAAATTGAAATGCATTGGCGTCAAATAGCACCAAGCGGGCAGCCTCAGGGCAAGATATCGTTAAACTTTCGTATTTAGTGGTTGCGATAACATTGTCACTACGGGGGTAGGTTTTACAGGTGTGACTTAAGGCTGTTTCACCAGCAGCCGCATGGATGGAACATAACTTCTGCTCGTTTACAAACGGGCATATTCCATTGGCGTTAAGTTTGATTTTTGCCCACTGATTAGCATCGGTTTTGGTTTCAATAAATGCCTCTTTGGCAAGAGACGCGAGTTTTGGATGGTTAAGGGTATTTTTGTAGCTTTTTTTGTCAAAAATGATGGTCCAGTCATGGCAGCAACTGTCTTCACATGCGGCACCTATACAACTGAATTGTGAAGCGTAGCCTGGTGTAACAATGAGATTATTCATTGGCGTTTATTCATCTGAGTGTTCCATAAACAAAAAGGTAACAAATCTATAGGATTAAGGCCAATCTTTGGTGAATTTGACGGCCGAGTGTAAAAGAAACCTTAGTGTCTACTCTTAATGAAAATGATGCGGAGGAAAACAAAGTCACTATAGGATGGATAGTCAGAATTCAAGTTATTGCATAAAAAGCCACAGGACTTTGTTGATTTTTGTCCTGTGGCGAAAGCGGATATGCTGGATGGATTAAGGTGCAGATAACGAGGAGCGGCCGACAACAGTTCGTCCATCGAGGGGATAGTATTTTAGCTCCCAATTCTCGCTGCCAAGGCGGCGATCATCCGACACATAGTTAAAGTAACAATAAGTATTAGGGTCACTTATCGCGCCGCCGCTATACCAGTAGACGATGTCGATATTGGGTGCTTGTTGCGTTTCCCAATCCGTGTGTGTGGTAAGGACAAAGTCCTGATTATCGAGTAACGATTGCCACAGTTCTCCGCAGTAAGCGCCTTGTAATTGAGTGCCTTGGCTGCTGCTTTGAGCCGTGTCTTTTCCGAGTGGAAAGCCCGTGGTGGTCGAGTCGATAGTGCCATCACCATAGCAAGCGAGATTTTGGGTATATCCCGAGTGTCCGCCCGCAAGCCAACAACTGTGATACAGCTTGACGCCAGAGGTAAAAGCAGCAAAAGCAGCTTTTGCCCGAGTATCGTGGGCATCTTGACTTAGATTCATAAAGCGCGGGGCTGCGACTACAGCAAGAATGCCTAAAATGATGATAACCACCACTAGTTCGATTAGGGTGAATCCCTTAGATGTGTGTAAACGACTCATACTGCTCACCTGTTGCCAAGATAGTCGCATTCTAACTTCATTTTGAAAAATTATCATTAAGTTATTGATAGATATTAATTTAGTTAACAATAGCGCTACATTGGTTGTTCGGGTTTTGGGCGGCGAGGCGGGGTTTGTAGGGATAAAAAAATCCCCGAGAACACTGGCCGTACTCGGGGAAAGGTTCAAAAGCAGTGGATCTTTAATGCCTACGGAGCATAAAGGAGAGAACCTAACTTTAGTGTGGCAGTGAATGGTGTTTGATACAAAGCCAAAGATGCAAACTGCGACAGCTTGTCGCAGTTTGGATGAAAACGCCGCCATCAGCGCATTCTAAATGGTCTGAGTTATATGGAATGAGCGGTTTAATCGTGACAAGCGTGGCGAGAATATATTGCGATTGTTTAGCGTGCTGGTCACTGATTTATAAAACAGAATTTAGATTTCCTAAGTGTTGTACTAACTCTGCCATATTGTTCACTTCAAGCTTTTTCATAATCTTTGCGCGATGCACTTCGATGGTTCTTAAGGATAAATACATGGCTTCGGAGATCTGTTTGTTGGTCATGCCTTGAACCACATGGGCTAATACTTGTTGTTCGCGCTCAGTCAGTTGGGCAAATTTCTGCTGCAGACTCTGTTGCTCAAAGCTGGATTGGCTTTCTTTATGTGCTTTTTCAATCGCTTGTACAAGGGCTTTACCCGACACAGGTTTTTGAAAAAAGTCGCATGCGCCTTTACGAAAAGCGCTTAATGCCATGGGTAAATCACCGTGCCCAGTGAGAAAAATCACTCCTAATGGACTTTGGGTTTCAAGTAGTTTTTGCTGCACTTCTTGGCCAGTGATCTCCGGCATTCGGCTATCTAAGATGACACAGCCCGCTTGAGTTAACGGGCATTGGGCTAAAAAATCCCGTCCACTGCTAAAGGTTTGTACTTGGTAGCCAAATTGCCCGAGCATAAATCCTAAAGAGTCGAGAATCGCTTCATCATCATCGACTAAATACAGTGGCAGCATAGTGGACATGGTTTTCCTTTTGGTGGTGGGGCTCTTTATCAGCTTAAGCCTGCCTTGTCGTAGGCTCAATTTTAAGCCTAGGTCTTGGGAGGTTTATCACTAAATTAGTCAAATCACTTTAGGGGGAATGCCAGAGTTTGGTGTTATTCACAGCATCATTTTGGCCTTGCGTATAAAGTACTCCGAATACAAAAGCATACAAGACAGGGCGATAGCAATGAGAACTTGGTGTAGGGCAATACTCGTGAGCTGCATATTGAGCGTAATGATGCTTAATTTGTCCTATGCCGATGAAGATATTCCCGTTCATGAATTTAAAGTGGGAGTGCTGGCGAATCATGGGGTGTTGCAGGCAAAACAGCGCTGGCAGCCTATGATGGATTACCTTAGCGAAAACGTCCCTAATAGCCGTTTTGAAGTGGTGCCTGTCGACTTTAATGGTATGCGTAGCCAGTTACTGAGCAATGAATTGCAGTTTATTGTGACTAACCCCGGCCAGTATCTGCACTTGAGTAATAATTTCCCCCTCTCTTGGCTCGCGACCATGAAAAGCCGTAAACATCAGGGCAGCACTTTTACCATAGGCGCGACCATTATTGTGCGTGCCGATAGCCCTATACGTAGCTTGCAGGATTTACGCGGTAAGAATGTGGTTGCTAGCGATCCGCAGGCACTTGGTGGCTATCAGGCTGCGATGGGATTACTGCATAAAATGGGTTATTTACCGGAGCAATTCTTTGGCCAAGTGCGATTTTTAGGATTTCCCCTCGCGCCGCTGATCTATCAAGTGCGCGATGGGAGTGCCGATGCCGCCATTGCGCCTTTTTGTACCCTAGAGGAAATGATTGAAACAGGGCTTATCAATAAGACGGACTATCGTGTCATTCATCCAACCCATCCTCCTGGATATGACTGCGAGGTGAGCACCCAACTCTATCCTAATTGGTCATTTGCGGCGGCGGATACGGTTTCGCCACGGATCACCATGCAAATCACCCGCGCCTTGTTTGACCTGCCCCCAGACCATGTGGCGGCGATTACCGCCGATACTTTAGGTTGGACTGCGCCGGTGAGTCAGCTAAAAGTGATTGAATTATTTAAAGAATTACAGCTGCAAGGTGCATCACCTCCCTTATATCAAACCGTGTATAAATGGATGGAGAAAAATAAAGAGTGGGGTGGGGTATTACTGCTGATCTTTATTGTATCGACCATTTATCACCTGTGGCTCGAATATAAATTCCGCCAAAAGAGCGAGTTTTTAGTCAGTACTGAGCGGCAATTAAAAGACAAGGCATTGCAGTTAGAACGCTTACAAAGTGCGGCGATCCTTGGGGAAATCGGTGCTGGGTTGGCCCATGAGCTAAATCAACCGATTGCGGCGATAACCCAATACAGTGAGGGCGCCATGATACAGCTAGAAAGGCTGGGACAGGACAACCCAGAGCTTTATGATATTTTGGGTAAAATCAATGCGCAGTCGATACGGGCCGGGGCGGTAGTACACCGTATTCGTGGCTTGCTTAAACGCCGTCAGTCGAAGGCCGAACCGCTGGATGTGACGTTAGTCGTCAAAGAGGCACTGGCCTTATTACGCCGAGAATTAGACCGAGCGGGGGTACAAGTTGACGTACAGGTGCAAGGTCGTCCCTATGAATTGATGGGCGATAGTGTTGGCTTAAGTCAAATGTGGGTCAATTTGGTGAAAAATAGCCTCGATGCGCTGGAAGCATGTGAGGATAACCGTGCACGTAAGTTAAGGATTGAGATCCACTATCAACCCACTGAAATCAAAGTATTGGTAATTGATAATGGCCAAGGTTTACAGGGGCAAGCTAATGAGTTGATGGCCTCTTTTGCCTCCACCAAAGATGCAGGGCTCGGATTAGGTTTAGCGATCTGTAAGGATGTCGTCAGCCGTCACCACGGCAGTATTGAGATTGAAAACTGCAAGCAATCGACACAAACGCCATTGCCTTGGCAGCAAGGCTGTGTGGTGACGGTGATATTACCTCGGGGCTAGAATGAATCGCCGCAGAGTTTTTAAGTATCTATCTTCAGTTGCGGGTGCAAGCTACTTTTTATCAGACCCAATTATCGTTTAAGGCGCGGGATATTCTTGGCTAAATTGCAGCAGTTTTTGGGCTAAAAATTCAATAGTGCGGCGAATTTTATGGCTAGGATAGTCGGTTTGTAGATAAACCAATTGCAGTGGCACCGCAGGCGCGAGTTTATCGGCTAAGATAAGCTGTAGTCTGCCTTCGGTGACATCCTGCGCCACATCGAGCCAGCTCTTATAGGCGATACCTCGCCCCGCCAGCGCCCAATCGCGCACAACGGCGCCATCATTGCAAAAGCGTTTGCCTCTTACTTCAATCTCTACGGTTTCACCATTATGGCTGAATTTCCATTTCTGCCATGGCTCGCCGCCACGATTTAAGATCAACACTTGGTGTTGGCTCAGCTCGTTCAGTGTTTGCGGCTCACCATATTGTGCAAGATAAGCGGGGGAGGCGACGAGCACCCTTGGCGTCATCGACAGTTGGCGCCGTTTTAGATTGGAATCTTCCAGCTGGCCATAACGCAGGGCTAAATGGATATTTTGATCGATGAGATCTGTCATATGGTCGCCAAAGTACAGCTGAATCGACAGCTCAGGCGCGCTATCCATCAGCTCATCTAGCCAATTGCGGATCCGGCTGCGGCCAATGTCCGAGGGCAGGGCAATGCGCACTTCGCCCTTAAGCTCGCCCCTATGCTCGGCCAAATTAGCGGAAGCGGTTTCGAGTAACGCAAGGGCAGGTTTAGCTGCATCGAGAAATATTCGCCCTTCTTCCGTGAGTTGCAACCGCCGAGTTGATCGCGCAAATAGCTGACAACCTAACTTTTTTTCAAGTCGTTGCAGGGCCGCACTCGCGGCGGCGGGCGTCATGCCGACTTCTTTACTGGCGGCGGACAGGCTTTCTAGTGCAGCAATACGCAGGGCGAGTTGCAGATCATTTATATGATACATATCAAATTATTTTTGAAAATGATTTAAATAATAGGCTGATTATCAATATAGATTAACTAATGCACAATTGCATCCAGATATTCAATCATCATTTATGGTTCGGGAGTGCATATGAGTTTATTTACAGCCTATGAGTCAGCGGCACTGACACTGCAAAATCGTATTGTTATGGCGCCGATGACACGGGCGCGTACCACGCAACCGGGTAATATCCCTAATGATTTAATGGCGCAATATTACGCCCAGCGTGCGTCGGCAGGGCTTATCATCAGTGAAGCGACCCAAATTTCCGACGACAGCCAAGGCTACTCATTTACCCCCGGCGTCTATACCGAGGCGCAAATTGATGGCTGGAAAAAGGTTACTGCGGCGGTGCATCAAGCGGGTGGAAAAATCTTTAATCAAATCTGGCATGTAGGCCGAGTGTCCCATCCGATTTTTCAGCAGGGTGCAGCGCCGATTGCACCATCAGCGATTGCTCCTGTTGGTACTAAGGTATGGATCGTTGATGAGGAGCATCCCGAGGGACAAATGGTAGATTGCCCCGAGCCGAGGGAAATGACCCAAGCGGATATCGACCGCGTGGTGGCCGACTTTGCCAACGCAGGGGCAAATGCCGTTGCCGCGGGTTTTGATGGCATCGAAATCCATGGTGGTAATGGTTATCTCATTGACCAATTCCTGCGGACTAATTCTAACCATAGAACCGACGCCTACGGCGGCACGCCTGAAAAACGTATTCGGTTTTTATTGGAAGTGGTTGAAGCGGTAAGTGCCCAGATTGGCGCCGATAAAGTAGGCGTTCGCCTCGCACCCTATGTAACCTTTAAGGATATGGCCTGCCCTGAGATTGTCGATACTATCCTGTTGGCCGCCAAACACTTATCGGCGTTGGGCGTAGCGTATTTGCACTTGTCGGAAGCCGATTGGGACGATGCGCCACAGGTGCCTGAGTCTTTCAGAATCGAGCTTCGCAAAGTGTTTAAAGGCAGCATTATTGTGGCGGGGCGTTACGATGTCGAGCGTGCCAATGAGGTTATCGAAAAAGGTTATGCCGACTTAGTGGCCTTTGGCCGTGCCTTTATTGCTAACCCCGATCTGCCCTATCGATTAGCCAATCAATTACCCCTATCGCCCTTCGATAAGGGGCCATTATTTGGCGGCAGTGCGGCGGGCTATACCGATTATCCTAGCTATCAAGCGGCACTGCGCGCCGTCATCCGCTCTAGTGACGATGAGGTGGCATAATGCAAAACCGTATTTATTGCCCTGTTTCTCCTTGGATAAGAGTAGGTTTGTGGAGCTCAGGATTACTCGGCTTAGCCATTATAGGCTTTGCGCTTGCGAGTCTAAGTATGACGGCGTTTGCCGCTCAAGGTGGTTCAACCCAAGCCAGTGTTGATGTCAAAACCGCTCTTACTCCTAAGGTAACGGCAATGGAGCTGATCAGCGATGGTTCACCACAGGCTGAATCTATTGCCCACGCCGCTTTGCTATACGCTAGTTTTTGGGATACCGGTGATCCGACATTTGCCCGTTGGGCATTAGCGACCCGTTTTATTGATCGCACCTTGCCCGAAGGTCGTGCACAGGGGATTAGCGGACCGCTCGACGCCTCTAAAACCTTTAGGGCGGCGGTGCCAGATCTCTCGGTAACCGTTGAGCACTTGCTGGTAGTCGGTGACCGTGCGGTTGTGCGCCTCCGTTTTTATGGCCACTTTACGGGGACCTTTGGTGAACAGCGTGGTCAAGGGCAAAAAATTGATTTTCGCGCCGTAGATATGTACCGCGTGCGTGAGGGTTTTATTACTGATAACTGGCACCTAGAGGATTATCAAACGCTATTTAACCAGCTTGCCTCTAACGCTGTGACCACAGGAGCGAAGTCATGAATCAACGTCGACAATTTTTAAAGACCAGTTTACAGGCGGGCGGCGCTTTGATTGCAGGGGTAGGGCTGAGTCAGTCAGCCTTTTCAATGGGAGTTCCGAGCTTAGTGGCGGTCGATGATCAAACTCAAACTTCGGTAGGAGGCAGTATGAATAAGCGTTTTTGGCCTAATGGCGAGCAACTAGTGATCTCTATATCCATGCAGTTTGAGGCTGGCGCGCAGGATAAAAACGCTGAAGGGCCGTTTCCACCAATGGAGAAAGGCTACCCAGATACGATTACTCCCAGTTGGTACGACTACGGGATGAATGAAGGGATACCGCGTTTGCTGCGTATATGGCGTAAGCACAATATTCACGTGACATCCCATATGGTGGGCCGCGCCGCCGAATTACATCCACAACTTGCTAAACAAGTGGCGGATGAAGGCCATGAGATTTCAGGCCATGGGCAGACGTGGACGCCGCAATACAGTATGTCGCCAGCGCAGGAACGTGATTCTTATATCCAGAGTATCAATACCTTAGAAAAGATCACTGGTCAGCGTCCCGTCGGGTTTAATGCGTTTTGGATGCGCCACAGCACCCAAACCTTAAATATCCTACAGGACTTAGGTTTTATCTATCACATTGATGATTTATCAAGGGATGAACCTTCAACTATCCCTGTGCAGGGTAAACCGTTTGCCGTGGTGCCTTATACCTTGCGCAACAATGATATAGGTCGCTTTGGTGGTAACACTGCGATGACGGCTGCCGCCTTCTTACAGGAGCTTAAAGACGAATTCGATATGCTCTATCAGGAAGGAGCATCGCAGCGGCGGATGATGTCGATTAGTGTGCATGACCGTATCGGGGGCACGCCAGGTCTTGCCAATGCCTTAGACAAGTTTATTCAATACGCGAAAGAACACTCAAAAGTGGGTTTTATGCGTAAGGATGCGATTGCTAAATGGGCGCTGGCGCAAAAGGATACGCCAACCAATCCTGCAAGAACATTTTAAGAGATAAAAACACAGCACAGGGATGTGCTGTGTTTTTTACTTTCTTGGGGATATTGGCGCTTAACGCATCGCGAGCATGGCCCAAGTGCGGCGACCTTGCTCAAGAAGAATCCCCACGGCAAGCCCTGCCGCGGCGTTAATGGCTAGGCAGGTCACAGCGGTAGATAAGATCACAAAGATACAGAAGGGCTTACCATCAATAAGGCGTTTTGACCACGCCAGTTGCAAACCGCCGATGGACAGCAAACTGCCGAGAATTGCTACAGGAATAAGCCCGAGCAACCATGCCATTTGGCTATCCCAAAACAGGGCGATAACCACACAAGTACCGCCGAAGATTAATGGTGCGAGGTGGGTTCGTGCGCCAAAGTGATACTGCACCGCAAGTCCTCCTGCGCCATGGCACATGGCCGCTGCACCAAAAGGCGCGAGTAATAAATTGGCCAGCCCAGAGCTAATGGCCAAGTTTTTAGGCGTGAGTTTAGCGGCGTCTTCGGGGAATTTTTCCTGCGCCATGGCCGAGGTGGCTATCACTGCATTGGTTAAGGTGAGGGCGAGCTGGGGCAACACCAGTAAAATCGCCGCCGAGCTCCACTCATTAAGGCTCGGCCAAGCCCAATGCAGTGAGGCGCTCAAAGCGGGAATCGTCAGGCTGCTAGTTATTTCGGTTTGGCTGTTGGCTTGCCACAACATACCCGCTGCGATAACGAGTGGCATGGCAAGGTAACGCAATGGCAAGAATTTACTCACAAACAGTAAGGCAAACGCGCCGAGTCCGAGCAACCAAAAGTCACTCATCATCTTAGTGCCCATCCACATCAATTGCAGACCAATCGCTAATTGAATCCCCACACTCACTGCTTGGGATAATTGCTTGGCAAGCCAAGTAATGGCGCCGCTAAACGCCAAGATTAACAGAATGATACCCATCAGCATGGCACTGGCTTGGAGCATCCCTGGCGTTAAGCCTTGGGCGATCACAAGGGCAGCGATGACCTTCATGGGCTGAACTGGGATCGGACGGCGATAAAATAAGGCGCTAAAGATGGCGAATAGGCCAAAGCCTAAAAATATCCCTTGGGGCGAAAATTGGTTTAGGGCAATTAATCCCAAGACTAAAGGTAAAAATGTGCCTAAGTCAGCAAAGGCTCCGCTGGTTTCACCGAGTAAACGGTTGAGCGGTTGAGTAGGGTGCTGTGTTGGGGTTTTGCCCGCGGTCATAGAGGTTGCCACAATTGAACATTGCCTACTTAGGCAAAATAAATGCCAGATATTTAAGGAGTTAAAGGGGATATAGGGAGTAATTTTCTGAGGTTTTTTTAAGCCGAGAGACATTTTGGCTGTCGAGCGGATGATACTGTGGCCTAAATGTCAGTTATGCACTTTTAGCCTAATAGACCCTAGGTACCTGCCTAGGGTCTATTGCGGATAAGTTATGGTCAGCGAAGAGAACAAGATAAATATTTGTTCTTCCCTTTGACTACATTTGGTTGTGCATGTCGTTTAGAGCGGAATGTAAGAGATCATCATCGTTTGGATTCACCTCTAATTGTGCATGTTCTCCCTGAAAGCCATACTGGTCCAAATGAGGTGTTTTGTGTTCCTCAATCAGTGGATTTTCAAAATGGTTAATCGTAACCATATCTAACATATCAGTATCCATATCTTGGAATGTTGATGATGGTGTGTTTAACGTTGCCAGTTCAATCGGTGTAGTTGGTTGTTGCTCAATAGAATCGGGCATCAGTCCCACCATTTGCAGATAGTGATCGATAGGGGATGTGGTTGCTTGCGCGGAAAAATTGCCTCCCTCAAAAAGGGTTGTATCGACAGATTTATCCTGCGCTGGGTTAGTTTGAGCAGTCTGTTCGTCTACAGATCCCACTAGGAGACTGGCATCATAGTTAACACTACTGACATTCAAGTGGCCACTTGACGCCAAATCAAGGTCATGTGCCGAAGTGGCTAGAGTAGCCGGCTCTGCAACATCAAGATTAACGCTGTCTATAGCTTCAAAGTTTGCTTCATCACTTGATTGTGATGATGTTTGCGCATGGAGTTGCAACTCTCCAAAAGTATATGGCCCGAGGTAGTCTGCCAATGGCGAGACCGCAGTGCCATCCGCCGCACTGCCAAGATCGACGTGTTGCGATGTGTCCGCAAAGTGCAGGTAATCAGCGAGCGGTGAGCCGGTACCACCCTGCTCGTTGGTTACAACTTTAGTGAATACCGGCACCGAGTCGTGACTCTCATCTGTACTATCAGTTGAGGAAGGCAAAGTACTCGCTGCATGGTTCGACAAATCTGATTGATCAGCCTGATGATGCGCGTCCTCCACAATTCCAGCATGCTGTTCAGCGTCAGTGCTTGGTGCCTGTGGCGCCGGAGGAGCAGGTCTGGTAGAGCGCACCGCACTGTCGTCGATACCAGTGATTTCAAGGTGAAGTACTCGCTGATCACTGGTGCCATGCTTATCCGTTGCTACCACCGGAATATCTAGAGAAAGTTTATGCCCTTGAGCAAGGTGATGATAGGCAGCATCGGCAGGGTTGAAACTGAAACTACCGTCTGAGTTAAGCGTAAATCCAGCAACGTGTGCACTGGTACTGAAGGTTCTAGTATCGCCTGAATCCACATCCGAGGCTTGTATGTGACCAGTCAGACGAGGGCCTCCCTCTACAACTGTCAAAACTCCATTCAGATTAGGCATGGCAACTTCCGATGTGGTTTTCTGCACAGAAGATTTGCCGCTGTAGCTGGTGCCATCACCAAAAATAATATCCTCTATATTGTTGGCGGTCCCCCAGCTTTTTCCGGTGGCTATCTCCGTAACCTGTACGTTTCCATAGTTGGTGCCTGAATCGACATGATTAGCAGACGAGGTAATCCGATAAGCACTAGCAGGTTTATCCAGCACAATGTAATCCTTTGGATCTCTCCCATCACTGCCACCGCCATCGGCACCGTGAACAGTGGCCGCATCGCTGAAGACAAAAATATCTCCAACAGAATTGCTCCCATGTGCGTTATGACTCAGAGCTGCGTAATCTGAGGCTTGCCAAACCCGCTGATGGGCGCCTGCGTGTACGACGCCGTCAACAATGGAGAATCCACCTCCTGACGCACCACCATCAATATTGATTACGGTATGCGGAGTTGTGACGCCTGTGATTTGGGGGCGATCATTCGTTCCCGTAATCTGGATAGTCAGATTATTTGTAGCAGTTGCACCGGAGCCATCCCGCACCTCGACAGGGATCGTAAGCGTTTGCGTCTGTCCCTGAGCGAGATGTTGGTAGGCAGCATCACTGGGGTCAAAGGTATAACTGCCGTCAGCGTGCAATGTGAAACCGGAGATTTTCGCGGTGGTGCTGAACGCTTGAGTGTCGCCTGTATCAACGTCGGTAGCGACCATCCTGCCGCTCAACTGTGCACCATTCTCAGCGACACTCTTGCTTTGTGCCGCAAGCGTAGGTGCATCGTTCGTGCCGTTGATCGTTACTGTAATGGTGTGCGCCGTGCCGTCCACAGAATGCACGGTTATCGTGTCCTGAAGAGCGTCATGTCGCCCCAGTGCCTGGATGCGAGGATCAGCGTTATTGGCAACGAAATTCCAGTGACCGTTTGCGCCGACCTCAAATTGCCCCAATCCCTTGTCGCCTGATATCAGGCTGCCTGCGGTCGTGCCGGTCGGAATCAGCCGGGACTCGGCAGCGCCATCCGGGTCGGTCACACTCAGGGTGCCCCCCGTACTCAACTTGCCCCGCAATACATGCTGGTCTTCGGTGACGGAGCCGCTGTCTTGTCCGGAAATGATTGCCGCATCGGGCGCTGCAGACAGCATCATGGTTGCCGTTTGGCTCACGCGCCCTCCGTGCCCATCGACAAGATCGTAGTGGAACGTCACCTGACCGTTGTAGTTCGCGGCTGGCGTGAATGTATAGCTGCCGTCTCGGTGGCTCACCAAGCTGCCGTGATCGGATGTAATGTTGGTGATGCTCAGGTTGTCGCCATCCACATCGCTGACATGCGCCAAGAGTTGCGCCTTGCTCAGGACAAACACAGCATCCTCTCGGCTAGCCGTTAGCACCTCGACTTGGGATACTTTCGGGACGTCATTTCTGCCGGTGATGGTAATGATGAGATTTTCTGTGTCGCTCGCCCCTTCGCCGTCGGTCACGGTGATCGGAATGGTGAGCTTCTGGGTCTGGCCGGCGGCCAGATGCTGGTAAGCAGTATTAGCCGGATCAAAGGTGTAGCTGCCATCGTCATGGAGCACAAAGCCTGCAGTGGTGGAACTGGTGCTGAAGTTCAGGACATCGCCATGGTCTACATCTTGCGCCACCATCTGTCCGCGTAGCACGCTGCCGTCTTCAGTCACTGACTGACTCTGCGCCTGCAGCACAGGCGCGTCATTGCTGCCCTGCACGGTGATGTGCAGCTCATGGCTGCTACCATCGGCGCTGTGCACCATCAGGGTGTCGGTCAGCGTCTCACCGGCCTTGAGCGCCTGCACGGCGGGGTCGGTGTTATCCAGGCGGTACTGCCAGGCGCCCTGCTCGTCGAGGCTGAAGTGGCCGTGCCGCCCTTTCGCGTCGGCCAGGGCGATGAAGTGCGCTTCGCCGGCATCAGGGTCGACCACGCTCAGCTGGCCGCTAACCTGCGCCTGCGCGGTATCCTCGGTGAGTGTTCCGCTGTCCACCCCGCTGATGGTGGCGGCGGTGCGCTGGGAACTGCCGAACAGCTGCACGGTGACGGTGTGACTCGTGCCATCAGCGCTGGTGACGGTGAAGTTTTCGCTCAGGGATTTGCCTGCCGCCAGCAACAGCAAGGCGCTCTGATGACCATCGGCTTGGTAATGCCAGAGGCCCTGCGCGTCGATGCTGAACTGGCCGTACTGGCCCTTGACATCTTGCTGGGCGGTAAAGTGAGCTTGGTCACCATCGGCGTCGAGCACAGTCAAGTGACCCTGAGTCTGCAGTTGAGCGTCACCATCGACGAGCACGCTGCCACCGTCGGCACCGGCCAGTACTGCGGCCGATCCGTGCGGGTTGAGTAGGCTATGGTTGGGCACACTGCCAAGCGTTCTGATGGCAACGTCGTATTTGGCGGAGCCCGCATAATCCAGCTGCTGCGGATTGCCACTGTTGTTCACATAGAACGAACTGCTAGCGCCCGGCGTTCCCTCGAGAATCAGTTGTGAGCCAGGATGGCTCTTGATCAGTTCGACTAGATGCCCCAGTGGTATATGTGTGCCAAAGGAATCTTGATGAGTGAAGCTCTCCAATACATGGCCATCGGCGGCCACTACTGTGGGTGTGCCGCCCGTAAAGGACAGCTCAAGGCCACTCAGGTTAGCGATATTGCCCGAACTGATTGCGCCCCCTATCGCGGGCCAAGGATCCAACTGGTTGAATAGTGAGTTTGCCACATGGGCCATCACATCCAGGTATGCATCATCCGCCCCCTGAAGAGCAACGCTGATGGTATGTGCCGTGCCATCGAAGCTGTGCACAACAAAGCTGTCACTGACGGTCTGCCCCTTGACCAGCGCCTGCACGGCCCTGCTGTTGTTATCTGCTTGGTAAACCCAGGCACCATTCTTGTCCAGGCTCAGATGGCCGTAATGGCCCGCAAGATCCTGAATTGGTTGGAAGACCGCCTGGCCGGCATCGGCATCGGTCACCTGCAACTGGCCGCGAGCCTCCAACTGATGGGCGGCATTGAGATTCTGATCCTCGGTGACTGTGCCGCTGTCAGTGCCGCTGATCACCGCATCCTCGGCCGTGCCCTGGATGCTTAGGGTGATCTGATGGGTCGTGCCCTCGGCACTGATGACGCTCACCACCTCGCTGAGCACTCCCGGCAACGGCGGCGTCTGCCATGCTAGGGCCAGGTGCACCGCAGCGTTCTCCGGGTCGGTGAGCATGGTAGAGCCGGAGAGCGGCAGGCCATGCAGCACCCCCATATCGCCGCGATCGTGGACGAAGAATTGTACATCGCTCTGCGAGCCTTGCAGGTGCACTTCATAGCCTGTGCCCTGATGTAGCCAGCTCAGCAGCTCGTCCACCCCGAGCGTGCTACGGCCCTGGGCGTCCATCGCATAGACCACTGGCGTTGTGCCCGATGGGCCACTGAGCACAATGGCAGCGCCCTGCACCGTCAGATCCAGCACGCCGGCTAAGGCGCCCGATTGCCCTTGCGTCAGCGCCTCGCCCACTGCATGAAAGCCCTCCATAGTGGACTGCACCAAAGCTTGCCCTAGCGCCTGGGCCATATTGCCGGTCTCGCCCAGCGTGCCGCCCGGTTTGAGCGCCTGCACCTCAGGCTTGTTGTTGTCCACTGTGTAGCTCCAAGCACCTAGGGCATCGATGCTGAAATGGCCATACTGGGTTGCCACGCCATTTTGCGCGACAAAGTTGGACTGGCCAGCATCGGCATCCTGGATCTGTAATTGCCCCGAAGCATGCAGTAGACCTTGGGCATCGACGTTCTGATCTTCAATCACTCGGCCTGTGTCGACGCCGCTGATGGTGGCACCATCGTTGGTGCCAGTGAGCGTAATCGTCAAATTCGCAGTGCTAGTTGCGCCAGTGCTGTCGGTAACTGTGATGGGGATAGTGAGCGTCTCAGTCTGGCCTTGGGCTAGATGTTGGTAAGCCGCACTGGCTGGGTCGAAGCTGTAGCTGCCATCGGTGTTGAGCGTGAAGCCATCGACCCCATTGGCGAGACTGAAGGAGAGTGTGTCACCGGTATCCACATCCGTGACCACCATCTGCCCGGTGAGTTTGGCGCCATCTTCGGTGACCGATTGGCTTTGCGCCGTGAGCACTGGTGCATCGTTGCTACCAGTGAGGGTCACTGTGACTGCATGGTTAGTGCCATCGGCGCTGGTAACGGTGAAGCTGTCGGTGAGGGTTTCGCCCGCCTTGAGCTGCTGAATGGCACTTTGGCTGTTATCGGCGCTGTAGCGCCACTGACCGTCGGCGTCGAGGCTGAGCGTGCCGTAACTGCCCGCCACATTGGTTTGTGCGGTGAAATGGTCCTGGCCTGCATCCGGGTCGCTGATTGTGAGTTGTCCATGGGTTTCGAGCTGGCCTGCGGTCAGGTTGGCATCTTCAGTGACGGTGCCGCTATCGACACCCGCAATCACGGCGCCGTCATCATGGCCGTTGATGGTGATGGTCACTGTGTGGGTCGTGCCGCCCACAGACTGGACGGTGATACTGTCGGTGAGGGTTTCGCCCGCCTTGAGTTGTTGAACCGCGCTCTGACTGTTGTCGGCGCTGTAGTGCCACTGGCCGTCGGCGTCGAGGCTGAACGTGCCGTAACTGCCCGCCACATTGGTTTGTGCGGTGAAGTGGTCCTGGCCCGTATCCGGGTCGGTGATTGTCAGTTTTCCATGGGTTTCGAGCTGGTCTGCCGTCAGGTTGGCGTCTTCAGTGACGGTGCCGCTGTCCACTCCCGCAATCACTGCGCCATCATCATGGCCGTTGATGGTAACGGTGATCTGGTGAGTGGTGCCGTCGACCGACTGAACAGTGAGGCTGTCGGTCAGTGTGCCGGTCTGTGAGAGCGCTTGAACAGTCGGGTTGGTGTTGTCCAGCGTGTAGGTCCAGTGGCCGTCCGCCGCGAGCGTGAAGCTGCCATAGCTGCCAGCGGCCTTCGTCTGTGCCGTGAAGGCGGCTTCCTGATCATCGATGTCGGTGACGGTGAGCTGGCCCGCCGTGGTGAGCTGGGTGTCTTCGGTGACCGCACCGGCATCCGTGCCGCTGATGACGGCGCCATCGTTGCTGCCGCTGACAGTGATAACCAGCTGCTGGGTGGCGGTTGCGCCTGCACTGTCGGTCACGCTGACCGGAATGGTCAGTGTCTCAGTCAGGCCTTGAGCCAGATGTTGGTAGGCCGCGTCAATTGGCTCGAAGCTGTAGCTGCCATCGGCGTTGAGCGTAAAGCCATCTACCGAATTGGCGAGACTGAAGGTGAGTGTGTCACCGATATCCACATCCGTGGCAACCATTTGGCCAGTGAGCAACGAGCCATCTTCGGTTACCGATTGGCTTTGCGCCGTGAGCACTGGCGCATCGTTTGTGCCGATGATATCGACGGAAATCGTGTGAGTGGTGCCGTCGGCGCTATGTACGGTGAAGCTGTCGTGCAGGAGCTGGCCTTCGCCAAGCCGCTGGATCTCAGTCTTGCTGTTGTCGACGCTGTAGCGCCAATAGGCCTGGCCGTTGGCCTGCGGGGTCAGGGTAAAGCTGCCGTAGCCGCTCAGGCCCGCGCCCTGCTGGGCCGGGAAGAGGCCTTCGCCGCTGTCCACATCGCCCACGCTGAGGTGGCCTTCGATGGCGGTGTGCTGGTCTTCCTTGATCTGGCCGGGCGTGCCGTGGTCAGTGATGGTGGCGCCGTCGTTGGTGCCGGTGAGCGTAATCGTCAGGTTCTGAGTGCTGCTGGCCCCGGCGCCGTCAGTCACGGTGACCGGGATGGTCAGCGTCTCGGTCCGGCCGGCGGCCAGGTGCTGGTAGGCCGCGTTGGACGGGTCGAAGCTGTAGCTGCCGTCGGCGTTCAGGGTGAGGCCGGCCACCGGCTGGTCGATGTGGAAGCTCAGGGTGTCGCCCGCATCCGCGTCGCTGGCCTGCATCTGGCCGCTGAGCAGGGCGCCGTCTTCACTCACCGACTGAGTTTGCGCGAACAGCACCGGGGCGTCGTTCTTGCCGTAGACCGCCACCGAAACCACATGGCTGGTGCCATCGGCACTGGTCACCATGAAGCTGTCGGTCAGTTGGGCGCCGGCCTGCAGGTTCTGCACCGCCGACTGGCCGTTGTCCACGCTGTAAACCCAGTGGCCGCTGGCATCAATGCTGAAGCTGCCGTAGGTGCCGGCCACATCCTTCTGCGCGTTGAAGTGGCTCTCGCCGGCATCGGCGTCGCTGATGCTGAGCTGGCCGCTGGTCTGCAGCTGGCCGGCGTGATCGACGCGGATGTCGGTGACCGAGATGGTCAGCGAGTCGCTGGCATCGGGCACGGCTCCCGCTGCGCTCAAGGGGGTGGGCAGGCCGTCGATGGGCACACTGCCCAAGGTGTTGTTGTGCACGTTGTAGCGCACATTGCCGGCGTAGTGCAGCTGCCCCTGGTCACCGCTGTCGTGCAAGTAGAAAGCACCGGAGCCGCCCACCGGCCCGTCCAGCACCAGCCGCGCACCCGGATGGCTCTTCAGCAAGTCCACCACCTGACCGAGGCCGATGTCGTAGCCGAACATGCCCTGGTTGCTGCCACTGGCCAGCACATGGCCATCCGCATCCACCACGTGGGGGTTGCCGCCGTAGAAGCTGAGAACCACGTTGCCCAGACTGCCCGCATCCTTGGCGTCGATCGCGTTGCCGATCTGTTTGAACAGGAACACGTTGCTCTTGAGCGTGCTGACGATGCTGGACAAAAGGTCGTGCTGGATCTCGTCGGCGCCCTGGATGCTCAGGCTCAGGGTGTGGGCCGTACCGTCGACGCTGTGCACGGTGAAGCTCTCGGTGGCGCTCTGTCCCGCGCCCAAGGCCTGCACGGCGGGGCTGTTGTTGTCGGCCTTGTAGACCCAATGGCCATCCGCACCCAGCGAGAGATGGCCGAACTTGCCGGCCAGGTCTGAGAGGGGCGTGAACTGGTCGCCACCGGCGTCCGGCGTGCTGGCGTGCAGCTGGCCTTGGGCGATGAGCTGGCCGCCGCTGACGTTCTGGTCTTCGGTCAGGGTCTGGTGATCCTCCCCGGTGATGACCGCGGCATCGTTCTTGCCGGTAATCGTGACGGTCACCTGATGCAGGCCGCCATCGGCGCTGGTCACGGTGAAGGTGTCTGTCACCTGCTGGCCGTCCTTGAGCGCTTGTACCTCGTGCTTGCTGTTGTCGAGCTGATAGCTCCACTGGCCATTGTCCAGCAGCGTGAAGCTGCCATAAGTACCGGCGGTATTGCTTTGCGCCACGAAGTGCGCTTCGCCGTCATCGACATCCGTGATGGTCAGTCGGCCTCTGGTCGCCTGTGTTGAGTCCTCCGTGGTCGCGGCGCTAATGTCACCGCCAATCACCGCGCCGTCGTTGGTACCAGTCAGGTTCAGGCTGAGGTTCTGCGTGCTGCTCGCGCCCGCGCTGTCGGTCACCGTGATCGGAATCGTCAGGTTCAGGGTCTGGCCTTGGGCTAGGTGTTGGTAGGCCGCATTGGACGGATCGAAGCTGTAGCTGCCATCGGCGTTGAGCGTAAAGCCATCTACCGAATTGGCGAGACTGAAGGTGAGTGTGTCACCGGTATCCACATCCGTGGCCACCATCTGGCCAGTGAGCAACGAGCCATCTTCGGTTACAGATTGGCTTTGCGCGGTAAGCACTGGGGCATCGTTGCTGCCGGTGATTGTGATAGTGACGGTGTGGGTCGTGCCGCCCACTGATTGGACGGTAAGGCTGTCGGTGAGGATTTCGCCCGCTTTGAGCTGCTGGATAGCGGTTTGGCTGTTGTCGGCGCTGTAGTGCCACTGGCCGTCGGCGTCGAGGCTGAACGTGCCATAACTGCCCGCCACATGGGTTTGTGCGGTGAAATGGTCCTGATCCGCGTCCGGATCGCTGATCGTCAGTTGACCATGGGTTTCGAGCTGGCCAGCCGTCAGGTTGGCGTCTTCAGTGACCGCGCCGCTATCGACACCTGCAATCACAGCGCCGTCATCATGGCCGTTGATGGTGACTGTGATGGTGTGGGTTGTGCCGTCCACCGACTGCACGGTCAGGCTGTCGGTCAGCGTGGCGTTCTGGCCAAGGGCCTGAACCGCACTGTTCTTGTTGTCCAGCGTGTAGGTCCAGCGGCCATCGGCTGCCAGCGTGAAGCTGCCGTAGCTGCCCGCGGTGTTCGCTTGCGCCGTGAAGGCCGACTCCTGGTCGTCGATATCGGTGACCGCGAGTTGGCCGCTAGTCGTGAGCTGGGTGTCTTCGGTGACCGCGCCAGTATCTGTGCCGCTGATGAGGGCGCCATCGTTGCTGCCAGTGAGCGTAATCGTCAAATTCGCAGTGCTAGTTGCGCCAGCACTGTCGGTCACGCTGACCGGAATGGTGAGCGTCTGAGTCTGGCCTGCGGCAAGGTGTTGGTAGGCCGCGTTACTGGGGTCAAAGCTATAGCTGCCATCGGCGTTGAGCGTAAAGCCCGCCGTCTGGGCGGTGGTGCTAAAGCTTTGGCTGTCGCCGGTATCCACATCGGTAGCAACCATCTGCCCACTGAGTTTGGTGCCATCTTCGCTGACAGATTGGCTTTGCGCGGTAAGTACCGGCGCATCGTTCGTGCCGACGATATCGACGGAAATCGTGTGAGTGGTGCCGTCGGCGCTATGTACGGTGAAGCTGTCATGTAGAATCTGACCTTCATTCAGCTGTTGGATCGCGAGCTTAGTGTGATTGGCTGTGTAGCGCCAATAAGCTTGGCCATTGGCTTGCGGGGTCAAAATAAAGTTTCCGTAGCCGTTTAGACTGCTCCCCTCTTGATTGGGGAACACACTTTCACCGCTGTCTGTATCGCTGACGCTGATATGGCCTTCTATGGCAGTATGCTGGTCTTCTTTGATTTGGCCGGGTGTTCCATGGTCGTTGATCTTGGCGCTATCGTTGGTACCTGTGAGCGTAATCGTCAGGTTCTGCGTGCTGCTGGCCCCGGCGCTGTCGGTCACTGTGACGGGGATGGTGAGCGTCTCAGTCTGGCCTTGGGCTAGATGTTGGTAGCTGGCGTGGGATGGGGCGAAGCTGTAGCTGCCATCGGCGTTCAGCGTGAAGCCATCGACCGCATTGGCGAGACTAAAGGTGAGTGTATCACCGGTATCCACATCCGTGGCAACCATCTGTCCGGTGAGTTGGGCGCCATCTTCACTGACGGATTGGCTTTGCGCGGTGAGTACCGGCGCGTCGTTGCTGCCAGTGAGGGTAACGGTGACTGTATGATTAGTGCCATCGGCGCTGGTAACGGTGAAGCTGTCGGTGAGCGTGGCACCGGCTTTGAGTTGCTGGATGGCTGACTGGTGGTTGTCAGCACGATAACTCCACTGTCCGTCTTCGCTCAGGCTGAAGTGGCCATAGGTTCCTGCCGTATTGGGCTGCACCGTGAAGTGTGCTTGGCCGAGGTCTGGGTCGCTGATGCTTAGTTGGCCACTCGTCTGCAATTGGCCCTTCTTGACGGACAGATCCTCGGTGACTGTGCCCTGGTCGGCGCCACCGATCATTGCGCCGTCGTCCTTACCTGCAATGGTTACTATGACTTGGTGCGTCGTGCCATCGGCACTGGTCACCGTAAAAGTATCCGTCACGTGCTGCCCAGTCTTGAGTGCCTGCACCTCGGGCTTGTTGTTGTCTAGCTGGTAGGCCCACAGGCCATCTGTGTCGAGGTTGAAGCTGCCGTAGGTGCCAGCTGTATCGATTTGCGCGTTGAAGTGAGCTTCGCCATTGTCTGTGTCGCTCACCGTTAATTGGCCGGAGACTACCCGTGAGGCGTCTTCTGTTGTGGTACCGCTGTCTACACCACTGATCACCGCGCCATCGTTGGTGCCTGCGACGGCGATAGTTAGGGTCTGAGTCGCTGTTGCACCGTGCTCATCGGTAACGGTAATGGTAAAGGTCTCGCTGCCAGATTGTCCACCCGCCAGCCCTTGGGTCGCTGCGCGATGGTTATCGATCGTGTAGGTCCATTGACCGCTGTCCGCGTCGATGGCCACACTGCCGTAGGTGCCAACGGTATTAGCAATCGACCATGCGAGGTGCGAACCTGCATCAACATCTGAGGCTGTCAGTGTGCCGCTAGTGGTCGTTGTCGCTGAATCTTCGGTGATAGAACCAGAGGTACCGGTTACCGCCGAAATAACGGGTGCATCGTTAGTGCCATTGAAGGTAATCAAAGCTGTTTGATGCACAGTTTGCGTTGCGCTACCGACCGTCTCGCTGATGTCGTACTTAAGGTAGATGGTGTGCGTCGCGCCGGCGGCCAGACGATCATAGTCTGGGTGGGTTGGGTCGATCTGGAGGGAGTGGCTATCCTGACTGAAGATAAAACCGCCCGGAACAGTGCTGGAGAAATGCTTGCCGTCGGTGGAATACATGAGGTTTTGTACCGTCATGCCATCGGCACCGTCGAGCAGGTCGAGTGTGGCGATAGTACCGCCTTCAGTGACCGCCTTGCTAAGACTACCTTCGTCGATGATCTCGGTTGTGGTGTGCAGGGTAGTGCCATAGCGGTCGGTGGTGGTGACGTCCACCGCCCATTCGTGGTTGCCGACCTTATCTATCTGGGAGTGCGGCACAGTGACTGTCCACAGGCCGCCGGTAACGGTCGTGGTGAGGTCGAAGGTATTAGCTGGGTTGAGCTTATCAACGAGGTGCACAGTAACACTGCTGCCATCGTAGACGCGAACGGCCGAGCCGTGGACGGTGATATCGCCAGTGGTAACCTCGTAAGCATTACCGCTCCAATGCCCACTTTGGCCCGGGTGATTGGCGCCGTGAACATGGTGGATGTCTCCAGCAGTAGTCTGCACCGCCAGAGAGTTGTCGATACTGTTTATAGCTAATAGGCCGTGTGCTTCGATGGTGAGAGTGCTCTGAGCATTACTTGTTGTCGTGCCGTCAGAGACGGTAATCGTGACTGGTACCTTGTCCCCTGTAACGCCAGTAATCGGTGTAAATACCCAGTTGTCGCCGTGGCGGCTAAACGTACCGTACTGGGCGTCAATGCTGACGCTGCTGATCGAAAGCGTGGTGTCGTGGTCAACGTCGCTGGCGTGAACCAGAGCCAGCAACTGAGTCTGGGTGTAGGTCTGGCTGCATGCATCGCCAATCGATCCCATATCTGTGCCCGCTGTGACAGTCGGCGCATCGTTCGTGCCAGTCAGGGTGACGGTGACTGTGTGGGTCGTGCCGCCCACCGATTGCACGGTAAGACTGTCAGTGAGGGTTTCGCCTGCCTTGAGTTGCTGAACCGCGCTCTGACTGTTGTCGGCGCTGTAGTGCCATTGACCGTCGGCGTCGAGGCTGAACGTGCCGTAACTGCCCGCCACATTGGTTTGTGCGGTGAAATGGTCCTGGCCCGCATCCGGATCGGTGATTGTCAGTTGTCCAGATGTGCTGATTTTTCCAGTCGTCACGTTACTGTCTTCAGTGACTGCGCCGCTATCAACCCCCGCAATCATGGCGCCGTCATCATGGCCGTTGATGGTCACTGTGATGGTGTGGGTCGTGCCGTCCACCGACTGCACGGTCAGGCTGTCGGTCAGTGTGGCGTTCTGACCTAGGGCCTGAACTGCTGGGAGACTGTTATCGAGCGTGTAGGTCCAGTGGCCATCGGCCGCCAGCGTGAAGCTGCCGTAGCTGCCTGCGGTGTTCGCTTGCGCTGTGAAGGCAGACTCTTGGTCGTCGATGTCGGTGACCGTGAGTTGGCCTTGGATTGTGAGAAGGGTGTCTTCGGTGACCGCGCCAGTATCTGTGCCGCTAATGACGGCGCCATCGTTGCTGCCTGTGAGCGTAATCGTCAAATTCGCAGTACTAGTTGCGCCAGCGCTGTCGGTGACTGTGATGGGAATAGAGAGCGTCTCAGTCTGGCCTTGGGCTAGGTGTTGGTAGGCCGCGTTACTGGGGTTAAAGCTATAGCTGCCATCGGCGTTGAGCGTAAAGCCATCGACCGCATTGGCGAGGCTGAAAGAGAGTGTGTCACCCGTATCCACATCCGTGGCGACCATCTGTCCGCTGAGTTTGTTGCCATCTTCGCTGACCGATTGGCTTTGCGCGGTGAGCACTGGCACATCGTTCGTGCCGACGATATCGACGGAAATTGTGTGAGTGGTGCCGTCGGCGCTATGTACGGTGAAGCTGTCGTGCAGGAGCTGGCCTTCGCCAAGCTGCTGGATCTCAGTCTTGCTGTTGTCGACGCTGTAGCGCCAATAGGCCTGGCCGTTGGCCTGCGGGGTCAGAACAAAGCTGCCGTAACCGCTCAGGCCCGCGCCTTGCTGGGCAGGGAAGAGGCCTTCGCCACTGTCCACATCGCGCACGCTGAGATGGCCTTCGATGGCGGTGTGCAGATCTTCCTTGATCTGGCCGGGCGTGCCGTGATCGGTGAGGGTTGCGCCGTCGTTGGTGCCGGTGAGCGTAATCGTCAGGTTCGCAGTGCTAGTTGCGCCAGTGCTGTCGGTCACGCTGACCGGAATGGTGAGCGTCAGCGTCTGGCCTTGGGCCAAGTATTGGTAGGCCGCGTTACTGGGGTCAAAGCTGTAGCTGCCATCGGCGTTCAGGGTGAAGCCCGCGACGCGGGTGCCAATGCTGAAGTGCAAGGTGTCGCCCTGATCCACATCGGTGGCGACCATCTGACCGCTGAGGCGGCTGCCGTCTTCCGTCACGGATTGGCTTTGCGCGGTGAGCACTGGCGCGTCGTTGCTGCCAGTGAGGGTCACTGTGACGGTATGATTGGTGCCATCGGCGCTGGTAACGGTGAAGCTGTCGGTGAGCGTGGCACCGGCTTTGAGTTGCTGGATAGCGGTTTGGCTGTTGTCAGCGCTGTAGCGCCACTGACCGTCGGCGTTGAGGCTGAACGTGCCATAACTGCCCGCCACATTGGTTTGTGCGGTGAAATGGTCTTGGCCTGCATCCGGATCGCTGATTGTCAGTTGTCCAGACGTGGTGATTTTTCCGGTAGCCACGTTACTGTCTTCTGTGACTGTGCCGCTATCGACACCTGCAATCAGGGCGCCGTCATCATGGCCGTTGATGGTTACTGTGATGGCGTGGGTCGTGCCGTCTACCGACTGCACGGTCAGGCTGTCGGTTAGCGTGGCGTTCTGGCCAAGGGCCTGAACTGCACTGTTCTTGTTGTCCAGCGTGTAGGTCCAGTGGCCATCGGCCGCCAGCGTGAAGCTGCCGTAGCTGCCTGCTGTGTTCGCTTGCGCCGTGAAGGCAGACTCCTGGTCGTCGATGTCGGTGACCGTGAGTTGGCCTTGGGTTGTGAGCTGGGTGTCTTCGGTGACCGTACCGGCATCTGTGCCACTAATGACGGCGCCATCGTTGCTGCCGCTGACGGTGATAACCAACTGCTGGGTGGCGCTTGCCCCCGCGCTGTCGGTTACGCTGACCGGAATGGTGAGCGTCTGCGTCTGGCCAGCAGCCAGGTGTTGGTAGGCCGCATTGGATGGATCAAAGCTGTAGCTGCCATCGGCATTGAGCGTAAAGCCATCTACCGAATTAGCGAGGCTGAAGGTGAGTGTGTCACCGGTATCCATATCCGTAGCGACCATCTGGCCCGTGAGCAACGAGCCATCTTCGGTTACAGATTGGCTTTGCGCAGTGAGCACTGGTGCGTCATTGCTGCCAGTAAGGGTCACTGTGACGGTATGATTGGTGCCATCGGCGCTGGTAACGATGAGGCTGTCGGTGAGCGTGGCGCCGGCTTTTAGTTGCTGGATAGCGGTTTGGCTGTTGTCGGCGCTATAGTGCCACTGACCGTCGGCGTCGAGGCTGAAGCTGCCATAACTGCCCGCCACATTGGTTTGTGCAGTGAAGTGGTCCTGGCCCGCATCTGGGTCGCTGATCGTCAGTTGTCCAGACATGGTGATTTTTCCAGTAGTCACGTTACTGTCTTCCGTGACTGCGCCGCTATCGACACCTGCAATCACGGCGCCATCATCATGGCCGTTGATGGTGACCGTGACGGTGTGTGTCGTGCCGTCCATCGACTGCACGGTCAGGCTGTCGGTCAGCGTGGCGTTTTGGCCAAGGGCCTGAACCGCACTGTTCTTGTTGTCCAGCGTGTAGGTCCAGTGACCATCGGCCGCCAGCGTGAAGTTGCCGTAGCTGCCCGCAGTGTTCGCTTGCGCCGTGAAGGCCGACTCCTGGTCGTCGATGTCGGTGACCGTGAGTTGGCCACCAGTCGTGAGCTGGGTGTCTTCGATGACCCAGCCAGCATCTGTGCCGCTAATGATGGCGCCATCGTTGCTGCCTGTGACGGTGATAACCAGCAGCTGGGTGGCTGTCGCGCCTGCGCTGTCGGTCACGCTGACCGGAATGGTCAGTGTTTCAGTCTGGCCGGCGGCAAGGTGTTGATAAGCTGCATTGGCTGGGTCAAAGCTGTAGCTGCCATCGGCGTTGAGCGTAAAGCCATCGACCGCATTGGCGAGACTGAAGGTAAGTGTGTCACCGGTATCCACGTCCGTGGCGACCATCTGTCCGCTGAGTTTGTTGCCATCTTCGGTGACCGATTGGCTTTGCGCGGTAAGTACCGGCGCATCATTGCTGCCAGTAAGGGTGACTGTGACTGTGTGGGTCGTACCGCCAACAGACTGGACGGTAAGGCTGTCGGTGAGGGTTTCGCCCGCCTTGAGTTGTTGAACCGCGGTTTGGCTGTTATCGCTGACGTAAGTCCAGTGTCCTGCTTGATCGAGGCTGAACGTACCATAACTGCCCGCCACATTGGTTTGTGCAGTGAAATGGTCCTGGCCTGCATCCGGGTCACTGATCGTCAATTGTCCAGACGTGGTGATTTTTCCAGTAGTCACGTTACAGTCTTCCGTGACGGTACCACTATCGACACCTGCAATCACGGCACCATCATCATGGCCGTTGATGGTGACGGTGATGGTGTGTGTCGTGCCATCCATCGACTGCACAGCAAGGCTGTCGGTCAGCGTGGCGTTCTGGCCAAGGGCCTGGACTGCTGGGAGACTATTATTGAGCGTGTAGGTCCAGTGGCCATCGGCCGCCAGCGTGAAGCTGCCATAGCTGCCTGCGGTCTTGGCCTGCGCCGTGAAGGCTGACTCCTGGTCGTCGATGTCGGTGACCGTGAGTTGGCCACCAGTCGTGAGCTGGGTGTCTTCGGTGACTGCGCTGGCATCTGTGCCGCTGATGATGGCGCCATCGTTGCTGCCGCTGACGGTGATAACCAGCTGCTGGGTGGTGGTTGCTCCCGCACTGTCGGTCACGCTGACCGGAATGGTCAGTGTCTCAGTCTGGCCTTGAGCCAGATGTTGGTAGGCCGCGTTACTGGGGTCAAAGCTATAGCTGCCATCGCCGTTGAGCGTAAAGCCAGCCGTCTGGGCTGTGGTGCTAAAGGTTTGGCTGTCGCTGGTATCCACATCGGTGGCAACCATCTGTCCGCTGAGTTTGTTGCCATCTTCGGTGACCGATTGGCTTTGCGCCGTGAGCACTGGCGCATCGTTCGTGCCAGTCAGGGTGATGGTCACTGTGTGGGTCGTACCGCCAACAGACTGGACGGTTAGGCTGTCGGTGAGGGTTTCGCCCGCCTTGAGTTGCTGGATAGCGGTTTGGCTGTTGTCAGCGCTGTAGCGCCACTGACCGTCGGCGTCGAGGCTGAACGTGCCATAACTGCCCGCCACATGGGTTTGTGCAGTAAAATGGTCCTGGCCCGCATCCGGATCGCTGATCGTCAGTTGTCCATGGGTTTCGAGCTGGCCAGCCGTCAGGTTGGCGTCTTCAGTGACGGTGCCGCTATCGATACCTGCAATCAGGGCGCCGTCATCATGGCCGTTGATGGTTACTGTGATGGTGTGGGTCGTGCCGTCCACCGACTGCACGGTCAGGCTGTCGGTCAGTGTGCCGTTTTGGCCTAGGGCTTGGACTGCTGGGAGACTATTATTTAGCGTGTAGGTCCAGTGGCCATCGGCCGCCAGCGTGAAGCTGCCGTAGCTGCCCGCGGTCTTGGCCTGCGCCGTGAAGGCCGACTCCTGGTCGTCGATGTCGGTGACCGTGAGTTGGCCACCAGTTGTGAGCTGGGTGTCTTCGGTGACCGTACCGGCATCTGTGCCGCTGATGATGGCGCCATCGTTGCTGCCTGTGACGGTGATAACCAACTGCTGGGTGGCGGTCGCCCCCGCACTGTCGGTCACGCTGACCGGAATGGTGAGCGTCTGCGTCTGGCCTGCGGCAAGGTGTTGATAAGCTGCATTGGATGGATCGAAGCTGTAGCTGCCATCGGCGTTGAGCGTAAAGCCATCGACCGCATTGGCGAGACTGAAGATAAGTGTGTCACCGGTATCCATATCGGTGGCAACCATCTGTCCGCTGAGTTTGTTGCCATCTTCGGTTACAGATTGGCTTTGCGCGATAAGTACTGGCGCATCATTGCTGCCGGTGATTGTGACGGTGACGGTGTGGGTCGTGCCGCCCACTGATTGGACGGTAAGGCTGTCGGTGAGGGGGTCGCCCGCCTTGAGTTGCTGAATGGCACTTTGGTTGTTATCGCTGACGTAAGTCCAGTGTCCTGCTTGATCGAGGCTGAACGTGCCATAACTGCCCGCCACATGGGTTTGTGCGGTGAAGTGGTCCTGGCCCGCGTCCGGATCGCTGATCGTCAGTTGTCCAGACGTGGTGATTTTTCCAGTAGTCACGTTACTGTCTTCAGTGACTGCGCCGCTGTCCACGCCAGCAATCACTGCGCCATCATCATGGCCGTTGATGGTGACAGTGATGGTGTGGGTCGTGCCGTCCACCGACTGCACGGTCAGGCTGTCGGTCAGTGTGGCGTTTTGGCCAAGGGCCTGAACTGCACTGTTCTTGTTGTCCAGCGTGTAGGTCCAGTGGCCATCGGCCGCCAGCGTGAAGTTGCCGTAGCTGCCCGCGGTGTTCGCTTGCGCCGTGAAGGCTGACTCCTGGTCGTCGATGTCGGTGACCGTGAGCTGGCCACCAGTCGTGAGCTGGGTGTCTTCAGTGACCGTATCGGCATCTGTGCCACTAATGATGGCGCCATCGTTGCTGCCTGTGAGCGTAATTGTCAGGTTCGCAGTGCTAGTTGCGCCAGTGCTGTCGGTGACTGTGATTGGGATTGTGAGCGTCTCAGTCTGGCCTGCGGCAAGGTGTTGGTAAGCCGCATTGGCTGGGGCGAAGCTGTAGCTGCCATCGGCGTTGAGCGTAAAGCCATCGACTGCATTGGCGAGACTGAAGGTAAGTGTGTCGCCGGTATCCACATCCGTAGCCACCATCTGGCCAGTGAGCAACGAGCCATCTTCGCTGACCGATTGGCTTTGCGCTGCAAGCACTGGCGCATCGTTCGTGCCGACGATATCGACGGAAATCGTGTGAGTCGTGCCGTCGGCGCTATGTACTGTGAAGTTTTCGTGCAGCATCACTCCTTCGCTGAGCTGCTGGATTTCTGGCTTACTGTTGTCGAGCTGGTAGCTCCATCGGCCGTCTGCACTCAGGCTAAAGTGGCCGTAAGTGCCAGCCGTGTCGGTCTGCGCTACGAAGTGTGCTTCACCATCGTCCACATCGGCCACACTGAGCTGGCCGGTGGTGATCTGGGCGTTGTCTTCTTTGGCACTGCCAGTGCTGACTCCGCCGATAGTCGCGCCATCGTTGCTGCCGTTGAGCTTGATTACTAAGTCCTGGGAGCTGGTCGCGCCAGCGGCATCGGTCACTGTAACAGGAATGGTGAGCGTCAGCGTCTGGCCGGCTGCCAGGTGCTGGTAGCTGGCATGACTGGGGTCGAAGCGCCAACTGCCGTCGGTGTTGACGGAGAGACCATCCACTGGCTGCGCGATACTGAAGGTGAGCGTATCGCCACTGTCGGGATCCGTCGCGGTGAACTGCCCAGTGACCTGTGCGCCATCTTCGGTGGTGTGCACCGTGGCAATCGGATTCAGCGTGGGCACATCGTTGGTGTTGTTCACGGTGAGCTCAAAGGTGGTGCTCACTTTTGCGCCGCTGCTGTCGGTTGCAGTGAGAGTGACGTGTGTTGTGCCCACATCGCCATTGGTGGGCGTACCCGAGAAGGTGCCTGTAGCCGCATCGAAGTGCAGCCAGGCCGGCAAGCTGCCGGTGCTCAAAATCAATGTATCGCCGGTATCGATATCGGCAAAGGTGCCCGCAGGAATGCTGAAGCTGAAGGCAGTATCTTCCGTTGCAGTCGTTGTGACCAAGCTTTGAGCCACTACTGGTGCATCGTCGCTGCCCGTTATCGTCACTGTTAGTGTGTGGTTTGTGCCGTCTGCACTCGATATTGTCAGGCTATCAGTGAGGTGCTCACCGGTATTGAGCTGCTGAATAGCTGTTAGTGTGTTATTGGCTGTGTAGGTCCAGTTACCGGTAGCGTCTATGCTGAAATGTCCGTAGCCAGCACTGCCTGTGACATCGGTTAGTGCCGCGAACTGGGCTTGGCCTGCATCGGGATCGGTTATGGTTAATGTGCCGTGTGCCTGTAATTGCCCATGCTGGACAGATTGATCCTCGACAAGCGTTGCAGTGTCGGTTCCACCGATAATCGCTTTATCATCAGCACCTTTGATCAGGATCTCGATCTTTTGGGTCGTTCCATCCAACGCTTTTACAAACAGGGTTTCAGTTACGAATTCGCCATGTTTGAGAGCTTGTATGCTGGGATTGTTGTTGTCTGCTATGTAGGTCCAATGGCCATCACTATTGATAGATAATACGCCGAATTGACCTTGGCGCTGTTCGGCTGCAAATCCTGCTCGCCCGGTATCGGGATTGCTGACCCAGAGTTGACCATCTGTATGGAGTTGTCCTTGAGAAAGGCGTTTGTCTTCAAACACTCTCACTACTGATGTGCCCCTAATCACAGAGTGATCATCGGTACCATGAATGGTGATGGAGATGGTTTGCTGTGTGCCATCTTGGGTTTGCACCACAAGGGTATCAGTGATGGATTCTCCGGTTTTGAGTGCTTGAATTGCTGTTTGCGAGTTATCTGCGATGTAGGTCCAGTGGCCTAATTCATCAATGGTGAGGGTGCCAAACTGACCAGATTGCTCGGTCGCTGTAAATAAGTGTGGTCCGTGGTCGTTATCTGTAATGGTAAGGTTGCCATTAGCTCTAAGCATGCCTTGGTATGTGTCACTATCTTCAGTGAGTGAGGCCGAGGTTGTACCTGATATTTCGGCCTTATCATCGGTCCCGTTAATCGTGACTGTGATGTTTTGCGCGGTGCCATCGGCGCTGTGGATGATAAAAGTATCGGTTAGATGTTCACCCGATCTAAGGCTTTGAATGGTTGCTTGGGTGTTATCAGCGTTGTAGATCCAATGGCCGTTTACATCGATCGTGAGATAGCCAAATTGTCCTTGTAATGAATCTGCCGAAAAATGCGCTTGATTCTTATCTGGATCTTGGATGCTTAATTGGCCTGATACCGTTAATTGACCGTTGATCGTCTGAGTATCTTCCGTCACTAAACCTGTCATCTCGCCTTGAATGATAGCGGCATCATCAGCGCCATTCACTTGAATACTGACTTGTTGGCTTACTGGATGGCCTGATTGATCGGTTGCTGTGACGGTAAAGGTTTCCGTCACCTGTTGGCCAGAGAATAGAGCAAGCGTGGCGTTTGCATGGTTATTTAGTTGGTATTGCCATTGGCCCGTGAGTGGATTGATGCTTAGTTGGCCATATTGACCTTGTCCATCAAGCACTGCCCAAGTGATTACATCGTTATGATCGGGATCGACACTGCGTAGTTGCCCCATCACTGTCTGCAAGGAGTCCGCCGCATTAATGCTAGCAAGGTGCGATCCTAAAATTTGGGGCAGATCGTTACTGCCTTCGACATCAATGATGATTAGAGTGCTGACTTGTTCGCCATTGGGACCGCTGACAGTAACCGTAAATTGTTCGGTTTGATGCTCACCTTCGGCTAATGCATCAGTCTTAGGCGCATTGTTATCGAGTTGGTAATGCCACTCGCCAGTGATTGGATCGATATCAAGGCGACCAAATTGACCTTGATGTTCTGCGACTGTCCATTGGAGTGACGTTATTGCTTCACCATGGGCATGCAGTTTGCCAGAGATGCTCGCCGCTGGGGCATCTTCTTTAATAGATTGATGGGTGACTTGTTCGTCAATGCTCAGTGGTGTGTGGTGTTGCTCAGTGCTAATAATCGGAGGACGCACACTTTGAGTCAATGTGGTCCTCGCCATTGATACCGTTAATGCTGTCGGTTCAATCTGCTGCTTAATATCTCCAATTTCAGGGAGTTGGCTGAGGGTAACAAGGGGAGGCTGTGTGTCGTCAAAATGCGGACCTTGCCCTAAATGGGTTGATTCACTCGAGCCATAATCTTGGAACTTAGGGATGATTGTGGTTTGTGTTTCAGCTGCATTTGCTTGCTGCTGTTGTTCTAGCAAGGTTTTTTCTGAATCAGTACTTGCAGACTGTGTAGTTGAATGACGGTTATCAATATCTGCATCTGCCGTAGTCGATTGCGAATTCGATTTTTGCTCTGTCGATTGTTCGGTATTAGCAAGCTGCGTTGTAGCATGCGTGGCTAAGCGCCAAGACTGAGTTGCCACAATATCTGGGGTTGCAGAGTTTTGGACTTCGCTCTCTCTAAATTCCTTTGCCTTGAGCTTGGCGACATCTTTATCAAGTTTTTTAGCGGCAATTTCAGACTTTTTGGCGAGTTTTGCTGAAATTCGACTTTTACGTTTTGCGGTTGAGAGCGTTAATGGTTTTTTTGGGTTCATAGTTAGTGCTTCCTAGCGTTCACCAAAGGCTTCTGTCACATTGGTAAATACGGGTTTCCACAGGTATTGGAAGACGGTTTTATCCCCAGTGATAATATCCGCTTCACCAGTCATACCGGGGATCAGTTCCAACTTATCGGGTCGTTCGCCAAAGTAGGGCTTATCAATCGAGATTTGTACTTTATAAAAGACACCGCCTTTTTCATCTGCATCTGTGCTTGGGGAGATACGTTTGACGATCCCATCGAGTGCCCCGTAGCGACTGTAATCAAAAGCATCAATTTTTATGCGTGCTTTTTGTCCAACACTGACAAAGCCAATATCCCGAGGGGACAGTTTGGCCTCTAGGAGAGCTGTTGGCGTGGTGGGAACGATCACCGCAACGGTGCCTCCAGGTTGAATCACACTCCCTGATGAGGTGTTAGGAATCGATTGAATAATGCCATCAACGGGGGAGGTGATGGTGTTTTGTTGCACCTGCGAATCGGAGGATTTTAAACGTGCCGTAATCCCCAATAATTCAGCTTGTGCATCTGTGCGTGCTTCACCCACTTCTTTAAATAATGTGGCTTCCTTTTGCTCCAACTGTCGTTGAAGATTTTCAATATCCCGCGCCAATACTTGCTGTTTACCTTCCATACCTTTTAGCTCACGTATATAGGAGTCTAATTTTTGTTGAGATTCCAACATCGTGAGCTTAGAGACTGCCTGCGATTCTTTGATGGACTCCATCATATTGATGGTTTGTTGGGCCGAATTTATTTGATGTTTCAGTGGCGGAATTTCTTGCTCAAGACTTGCCAGCTCGGCCTGAGATTTAGCGATTTCAGCGAGAGAAGATTGAATGATGGCTTGTTTTTCATTATTCATCCGTTCGAGATCACTAATATGTCCTTTCACAAGATTGGGATGACTTTCAACATAGGCATCAAAGTTGGCTTCTCTTGACTCGATAAAAGCACTGTAACGCTCAATTTTGAGCACTAGATTAGCTTGTTTACTTTCCAGCTCTTCAGCGGCAGCTTGGCTATCAATAGCGATAAAGTTGGCGAGAACATCACCTTTTTTCACTAAATCTCCTTCAGAAACCAAGATAGAGGCTAAGGTTCCTCCAGAAAAACTTTGAATCACTTGTTGATGTCCAAGGGGGATAACTTGGCCTTTCGCTTTGGCAATTTCTTCAATATCGGTGAGCAGTGACCAAACAAACATAACGAACACTGAACCCGCAATAAAATAAGTGATTTGTTTGACGATGCGTTTTTCAGCTGGTGTTTCAATGGCTTGAGTGAACTCATGTTCTGGCAAAGAACGATGGTTAAGTTGACGATCATTCATTGAGAGTTATCTCCATACTAGCCATTAATTGGGTTTCATCGCTTGCTGTGGGTTTGTTTGGAATAGGGCCGGCATAAACCACTGTGCCTTTATTTAAGATAACGACCTTATCAGCATGCTGGATCAGTTCTTGATCATGGCTAGTAAACAAAATAGTCGTTTTGCCCTTTAACTTGGTTAAGGTTTCGATAAAGGTTTTTTTCGCAAAAGGATTGCGATTGGCTATGGGTTCATCCATGACAAGCAAAGGTGATTTTTTTAACAGAGCTCGAGCCAGGCTGATATAGCCGCTACCAACCACTGAAAACATATTGGCCCCCTGTGCAGATAAACTGCGATGTAAATCGCCACCGAGCACCTCTTTTAAAGCGTCGCCTCCAGCCTCATACAGGGCTTGGCATAACTCCTCATCGGTGGCATCGGGTTTCGCTAAACGTAAGTTGTCTGCTAACGATCCTGGCAGTAGCTCGGTGTGGGTTGGGCTGAATGCAGCCCATTGGCGTAAAGCTTCGGGATCAAATTGTTTCAGGTTTTTGCCATCTAAAGTCACAAAGCCGGCCTGTGTATCAATCACGCCTATAGCTGCCAGCAATAAGGTCGTTTTACCACTGCCATTCGGACCGATGATGGCGACGGTCTCTCCTGCTTCTACATCAAATGTGACGCCAGAGAGTGCAGGCTCTGCTTCTGCAGTGTAGCGAAGGGTGACATGTTTAAAGCTAAGTGATGGCGCTTTATTTAAGTTGGGTCCATCGAGTCGGAGTTGATTAAATTCGGTCGTTACTTCCATAAAACGATCAAACTGGGTGATAGTGTTGGTTATCATGTTAATTTTAGGCATAGAAGAAAATGCTAATTGAGCAGGGCCTGTAATGCGCCAAATTAACATACCACAGGCGATTAACGCGCCGGGTGATATGCTTTGATTTAACACTAAAAAAATGCCACAAAACACGGTAACTAAGGCTGTCATTAGCCCCATAGCATGGGCAACTGCCGCATTAAGTCCATTACGTTTGGCATATATAAACTGTTGACGGCAGTGCTCGCGGCAGCGACGGATAAAATCCGCGTACCAGCCTTCGGTTTCCCCTGCGGTTTTGAGCTCTAATACATTCTTGGCTAGTTCATTGAGGCTGTTTTGGTAGTCACTGCTGATGGTTGGGCTGGCGGCTTGGGTAAAACGGTTTAGGGCTTTCATGACGAGGTAAAACAGAATGAGCATACAAAGTGGCACTAATACTAACCAACCACTGAGAACGGTGATGGCAATTAGCGCCACTATCGTAAAGGGCAAATCAATCAGCCCGGCTCCGCTGGGGCCAGACAGCAATCCTCTCACCTTTTCGGCATTACGAAGTCGTGCCAAATGATTCGATAGTCCCACTCGGGATAACATCATCAAGGGCATACTGAGGAGTTGATTAAAGGATACGGCTGACAGATCTCGCGCTAATTTATTGCTTGCACTGGCCAGCACTTTGGCGCGCAGCAATCGGCTTGCAATAAAAATGCTTAAGGCAAGCAATGCACCTATTGCGATCCCCGGCAAAATATCAGGGGCTTGTCCTCCTATCACTCTGTCGTATACCGCCATTGTAAAAAGCGGTATCGCTAATCCGGTTAAGCTGGAGATAAGGCTTAATAAAAAAACGGGTTTGAACCACTTTTTTTGCTGCTTAAACTGGCTGGCAAAGCGACTCCTTTTTTGATTGATAGATGGCAGGCTATTAATAATAAAAACTTTTCCATCAGAAGGGAGTGTGAGTGGCTGCCATTGTTGGTGTGGACCTAAATACTCAAAGGTATGATGGTTGCGCCGTCCTATCTGCGGTTCTCCCTCTTCAGGTAGGAGCAGGAAAGGATAGATTGTATGGCTGAGCATTTCAGGATCAATAGAGCGTAGGTCGGCCACAACATGATGTTTTTTGAATAAAACATACGCATCTAAGTAACTCGCATCATCGACTAACGCGCTGCGTTCAATATTCTTAGCTTGGGCATTAAGTCCTAGTTGATTAAATAGTGTGACTAATAGGGATTTTAAATTTGGGACAGACTGCGCTTGGTTATGCATTGCTAAAGTTCCCCATTTGACGACATAGTTGCATCCCCTTGCGATGAAATATGGATACGATAGTCACTGATCGCCGTAATTTCCGTAAAATAGGAGGCCACAATGAGGGTTATGTGGTTTTTGAGTTCGAGTAACAAAGCGAGTAGGCGTTGCTGGGAGTCTGCATCGAGGGAGACCATAGGCTCGTCGAGTAACAGTATCGAAGGGGATTGTGCAAGCGCTCTGACAATGGTGATGAGTTTGATAGCCCCTTGATTGAGCATTTGGTTGTCATTATTACCCACTAAGGTTTGATAACCCGCAGGCAACTGCGCAATCGTGGCAGATAAGCCCAGTTTGTCTGCCAGAACCATGGCATAGGCTTCTCGCTCATGACGAAACAGAGTCAGGTTATCCAAAATCGATCCTGCAAATAACGTTGCCCATGGTGGCACATAGCTAATAGATTGACGATACTCAAGCGGGTCATGTTCAGTCAGTGGGATAGAGTCGATTTTGATCGTCCCCTCAGATACTTGATGATAACCGCCCACGGTACTTAATAATAAACTGGCATGTGTGAGTGGATTTGAAGTGACAGTGACAAGGCTACCCGCGGGGATTGTCAGGTTAATGTGCTTAAGCTTTGCCCCCGTTTGTTGTGCTGATACCTGTTCAAATTCAATAGGGCCTGAGGGTAATTTTTGGTGGTAAACCTGAGTGCCATTCAAGGATTCTGGCGGCGAGGCTATGATTTCATTAACATCCTGCATCGCAGACTGAGCGGTAACAAACTTTGCTTTTAAACTGCCGATTGCACTTAAGGGCGCTACGGCTCTGCCTGCAAGGATTGAACATGCCGCTAATCCCCCTGTTGTTAGATCGCCATTTAAGACTTCAAAACAGCCAATCAGCACCAGTGCCAGTGTGGTGGCCTGCGAGGCCCCTTGGATCCATTCTTGTAACTTGGATGATAGCCAATCAACCTCATTTTGCTGCGCTAACCTTTGGTAGTTGATTTTTTTGTAGGCATAAGTAATTCGCGATTCTAACGCTAGGGACTTTGCAGTCGTTAAGCCTGATAAGACTAAAATGAGTAAACGGGTTCGTTCATCATCGCTGATGGCGAGTTCTCGGGTGGCGACGGAGAGTTTTTTGCCTATTTGCCACACGCCAATGCCTGCTATCCCCCAAACCAGTATGGGGATAAAGACTAAAGGCCCACCAATATAGGCAACTAAGGCTAAAAATATGATAATAAATGGAAAATCCATTAAGGCAACAGCAGCTTGCCCTGAGTAAATTTCTCGCATGGTTGCAATACTGGTGATACCTTGGAGTATTTTGCCTGATCCTAATTGCTCAATGTGATGGTAATCCGCCTTCATTAGTCGGTCGACAAATTGAGTGGTGGTTTGCAGTTCATAATTTGAAGCATTGAGAGCAAGCAACCAACTGCGTGTATAGCGCAACAACAGCTCTAGTAGTATGGCGATCCCAACGCCAATTGCTAATACACTGGCAGTGCCATAGGCTTCATTGGGTAAAATCCGGTCATAGATTTGTAGCATGGTGAATGGTAATGCCAGTGACAGCACATTAATCAGGGTGGATGAAAGCAAAAGCTCGGAAAATGATTTGTGCTGTGCCAATAGACGTAAAGATTCGATCATGTTTCATACACCTTAATATAGCATTACATTCATCACGAAAATCAGAACCGCAACTACATCCTAATTAACACTATCATTAACAATTTGTTGTGTACAACATCAAGTAAGTGAATTTTATTACTTATTTAGCTTAGTCTTAATATGTTGATTTTGAATAATTGTTAATATTTTGTTTTTATCGTGTTTACTGTTGTCATGGTGTTTTCAGTGATGTTAGACAGTTTCATCATGGTTTGTAGTGATAGTGGGGGATGAACAAGTCATGGTGCAAAATAAAGTAGGCGATTATTTTTCTCGTCGGGGTTTGCATTCGGATTGGTGCTAGCAAAAGGCGGGTATTGCATCATGGCTAATAGCGTTATCGCGCTAGATTTGATTTGAAGAGGCTCGCAACTCAATTTCAAAGGTATATGACTTAATCAACTCGACAATGACTGGAAATGCCTCGTTTAGGCACTATTGTGACTTCTACCGCTGAATGAGAACGTCTCTTTAAACCGAAAACCTTTTACTCTAGTTTTGTCCACTGACCGCAATTTATAAAGATAACCAATTCATCTAGTCGTATGTCGTAACACTCCAGGATTAAACGGTCTTGAAAGTCGTAGGGCGAGATAAAATGTAAGTCTGGCGGTGGTGACATCATACTCACTCAGGCAAGTCACGAATTTATTGGTTGCATTTACTCGTCTATTAACTCGAATTAAGGCGATGTTGTGAGGTAAAAAGAGAGCTTAGCCAACGGCATCAGCTCTCGAAGGTCGCAGGGAAGCGATAATCGCTTTAGCCTCGGATAGGCTTTCAGCGAGTCAGTACGATTATTGTTGTTTGTGTTTAGGGCCTTGTTTGTTTTTCATCGGGTCACCTTGATAGCCCAAGGCTTGCCAATCGAGGCGAGTGCCTTTGTTGTGGCAATCATTACAATTAAGCGCTTGTTCTTTTGGTGAGACCATGTGGTTGATCCGCCACCACATTTCGGTGGCGGCAAAGTCATATTCACCACTGTATTTGATGCCTTTTTCAATCATGGTGGTGTTAACCTCCATGCCCAGTTTCGCCGCTAAATTCCAATCAAACTCGCTCCAATATCCGCCTTTGCCGTAGGTTTTCGGGGTGATAAAGATATTGAGTTTTTTGTCGTAAATCTGCTTACCTGTATGTACCTTAAAGGGATAAATCTTGGCTTTAGCGTCGTTAATGTCGCCCATAGGGTAGGTCAGCTTGGTGACGACTTTCGGGTCCATCTTGTCCCCCGCCATATAAGCGTTTGCGGTGCCGTTGTACCAAGCGTACTGTGGCTTGACCATTTTTTCCCACACAAAGTCACCCTTTTTCTTCTGATAGGTGTGTTTGCCGTATTGATCTACGGTCTCAGGTTTATCATCACCCGCAGTTGACCAATCCCAGTGCATCTTGGTGGGCTCATTCTTAGCGAAGAATGGAATATGGCAGGTTTGGCAGGCCACGGTTGCGGTATGGGTATTGAGCTTTTTGTTGCTGTGCGGCGCGCTCTCGTGGCAGTTTTCACAACCAATGTGGTCGAGGCCGCCTGGGGAGACGCCCATGGCATTACCCGAGATTTGATGCTTTTCAGTGGTATGACAGTTTTGGCATTGGAAGTTATTGCCGTCGCTGTCCATGTGCACATCGGTGGCTTTATCGGGATAGGCCATAGAAGAGTCGAGATCCCCGTGCTTGACCGCATCACCACCGCCACCATAGAAATGGCAGCTACCGCAGTTATCCCGCACGGGTTCACCCACGTTTTGCGCGATCTTCACCAGATCGAGTTTAGCCATAGGCTCGCCTGCACCAGCGGGGTCTTTCACATAGGTGCCTGTAGTGTCGTGGCAGACAAGGCAGTCCACTTTAGTTTTGTCTTTAAAGTCAAAAGTGTTGTCCTTCCAGCCATAGCCTGCGTGACAGCTAGTGCAGCGAGGCTCGTTGCTGGAAATTGACACACAGAAGTTATTAATACTGTTTTTCTTACCGCGTAATACGGTTCTATCGGGTAGCTTTTGTTCTAACTCCCATGTCCAGTGGGAGGTTTTCATCATATCTGTGGCTTGTTCTTCGTGGCAGGTTAAGCACTGCGTCGTGACTTCAGAACCTGTGGCGAAGGGGCCTTTAAGGACGTCTTTATGGGGATTAGCGGCCTGCGCTTGCAACGCTATACCCGCCAAGGCAATAACAATGAGTTTTTTCATTCTGTACTCCTGCCCTCGGCGATACCGAGGGCTGAATGGCGTCTAGGTTAGAAGTTAATAGTCAGCGAGGCGTTCACATCGAAGGCCTTATCGACCACCGGCAGCATTGAGTAGGCTGAGCCCGCTAACACGTCATCGATTTTTTGTGGTGCGCCCACAGGCGTGCCGCTACCTGTGTATTCGTAGTCGTAGTAGAGTCCGGCCAGTTTGATAAACATCTTGGGATTGATATCAAAGATGTAATAGGCTTCGCCAACGTGGCCACGGGTGGCTAACTTGCTGCCAATAGGGTCATCTTGAGCTTGGGTGAAGGGCGTCCAGTATTCGGAACCATAGTTATATTCCAAACCGAATTTGCCGTAGGGCGCGGGGATTTGAATACCCACATAGATGCCATAACCATCTTTGCTCTCGGTATCATCGCTGGTTTTCGGCACCATGATGATTTCGGTCCCAGTGCTGTTGAGTTCCGCTTCAAACACCGCATCGGATAACATGCCGCCGAACATGCCGGCATTGCCATTTGGCTCTGCGCGCGTCCAGCCTAGTGACGCAAACCATTTGATATCGTTAGCTTCTTCCCGTGCAAAGCCAATGCCGCCAAGGTACATATCACCAATGACGCCGCTAGGTTGCACTCGGGTGACAAAGTTAAAGTTGTCAAACTTTTGCATATCTTGGTACATGGTGGGGGCAAAAATGCCTGCCAGTTGGGTCGGGAAGGCCATTGTGCCTTTAAAGCCATCGTTGACGTCTTTGGCACCAAACAGGGTGAATTGCAGGAAGTTAGTACCATCGTTAATAGCATCGATATTAAAGCCACCGAGATGAGTATCTTTGGTAACGATATCGCCAAACATTTCGCCATTACCCCATTGGGATTCAAAGCCTTGGCCATAACAGAAGCGAACCACTTGCCCCTCAACGCCAGTGATTTCCCCTAGGTTGTAGCCTAAGGTGGCACCGTCGAAGTTAAAGTTAACTAAATGGCCTGAAGGCGTACCGCCACGCAGTTCGTTTTCACGGTAGTGGCTTGGTGGGCCATAGGTAGATGGGCGGCGGCCAATGGAGAGGTAAAACTCGGAGCCGTTGATGTTTTTCCAGTCGAAATAGGCGCGCTCGACCCGCAGCCAGTCACCACTGGTGTTGCCGCTGCTGGTGCCATCCATTGTGAATGAGCGCCAAGAGTCGAACACTTGCACGCCTGTGGAGTCGCCCCAGTTTTTGTACATGCTCAGACGACCGGCAAAGCTGACGTTATCCCATACCTTGGCCTTAAGGTTTAACCGCAGGCGAGTGGTGTAAAAGATATCGTTATCAATATCTTGGATATGTTGCTGCGCGAGTACATAGGGCATGACGCCCTGTAACATGCCATTTTGAAAGGCGGCGGCCAGATCGGGATTGGCTTGCATCATCTGGCCGAGTGGCGAGTTAGGATCGTTTGGCATCCCAAAGGCGCCGGACATGGCCTTGGCGCCAAAGTCATTAAAGTCCACCTTAATGGCGGGGTTCCAAACAACATCGCGGTAATGCAGTGAGTGGGCCTTGGTTCTAAAGTCGCCGGTGATTTCTAGGCGGTCTAACGAGGTGTGGCGTTCGGTTTTATCGACGCGGCTATTGAGTTCATCGAGCTGTTCGGTGATATCGGCCAGTTGTTGTTTCAGCTCGGCCATTTTTTGGGTGTCGGCTGCTGTTTCGTTGGCTGCGGCAAAGGTTTGGCCGGACATAAACAGCGCATTAGCAACCAATATCGAAATGAGTGTACGTGTACGCATAGGGTTTCTCCCTGAGTGTTCCGCTGGCACTGGCTCAAGGCTCTGTGCCAAATTTACCCAACAGGAGTCCCTAGGGTGTGCTCCCCATGTTGCTCTTATTGGGCTTTAATTTTTATATCAATGGGTTAACTTGCAGTTGCAGGCCTGCGGTTATCCCTTTGCTTTAGGCTTGGCAGCGATTAACCGCAGGTTTGCGGCTGCTCCGAGTCGGCGGCATGGTCATACAGAAATTGCTGTATATCTTTGAGATCTTGCTCGGTGAGGCCGTTGAATACCTCAGGTTTGAGTTTGTGTTTATCTTTGTCGAAGAAGCGATCCCATTGGCTCATGGTTTTGCTCATTGGGGTTAGCTCGCCACCTTCACCACCTTGGCTATGGCAGGCTTTACATTCTTTTTTATAGAGGTGTTTCCCTTTTTTAGGATTACCCCCTTCGGCGGCATAGGCTTGAAGGCCTAAGCTGCTAATTAGTGCGACGGCAATTGCGATCTTAGTTGAAGTTTTCATCATCTCATCCTTTCTTAATTGTCATTCACATGACTTTGTTGGTGGAATGTGGCTATTGCTTCCACCTTGTGAATAAATTTATCAAAGGTGATGGGATGTTTATTTGAGGTATATCACTTTCATTAAAAAAATCTAATTGATAAAAATTTCATTGATAAAAATCTAATTGACTGAAGAGGGAGTGACTTTGACAGATATTTACATTTTCAAAAACAACAGGTTGTTTTTACAGCTAAATTAGTGTTTTGTGTAATAGAGTGGATTTAAGGTTGTAAAGGTCTGAAAATGGAAGTGATCGAGTTAACACTTTGTAAAATTTGCAATATCTAAAGTAGTTATTCGAAATGATTTAGCTCCATTTTCGCTGTATGGAGGGGGAGATTTTGTCTACTAGGTGTTGATAACGCTTGACTGAGTTTTAAATTTTTTAACGCAGCTGCACTCGCACACTGCGTTTCACCCATGATTCTGGCGAGGTCGCGCCAAGTAAGTCGCTTAAGGTTGCTGGCGTGTTGGCGCTAACACTATCTCACGCACACAGACATTTTGTGGTTGTTGCCAGGCAAAGAGTGCCGCTGCGGCAACGTTTTCGGGGGCGATCACCCCGCCCATTTGTGTTTTCCAATCATGGTAACCCGCTTTGATAGCGTCATCCGTTGTGTGGCTTAAGAGTTCTGTTTCTACCGCGCCAGGGGCGATGGTGATCAGGCGCACGTCATCCATTGCCACTTCTTCACGAATATTTTCGGTTAAGGCATGCACGGCAAATTTAGTGGCGCAATAAGCCGCATGGTTGGGGGAAGGTCTTACGTCCCGCCACTGAGCTGATGTTGATAATGGTGCCCGTTTTGCGCGCCTTCATTCCGGCTAAAACCGCATGGATACCATTGAGTACGCCCATTACATTGATATTGAGCATACGGCTCCACTCGTTAGGATCTTGGGTATCGATTTGCCCAAGCAACATGACGCCTGCGTTGTTGATTAGGCAACCCACAGGGCCAAACTGTGCTTCCGCTTGGTTAATCGCCGCCTTGATAGCGTCTGCATCGGTTACATCAACGCTGATGGATAAACTGTTTGGTAAAGCAAGGGCTTGCATTGCCTCGACGCGGCGCGCTAACAGTAAGAGTGGGTGTCCGGCAGCACTAAAACTTTTAGCGATAGCTGCGCCAATACCAGATGAAGCGCCTGTGATCACAACGAGGGATTTATTGGGCTTTGTCATTTGAGTTTCCTATCTTTATCTGCGAAGAATACGGTTAATTGAGCAATATCTAGCTTGTTCATCAGTATAGATGGGGATTTTTAGGCTGGAAAATACTTATTCCCACTGGATATGATAGGATTTTCCTATGACATATGCTGGGCAGACTGGTGAAGGCTGATGGTAGATTTACGCTTATTACGCTTTTTTATCGCAATTTATGAAGAAAACAATATTACCGCGGCGGCAACACGTTGTTATGTCAGCCAGCCCTCGCTCTCTGCTGGGCTTAAACAGTTAGAGGAAGAGCTTGGCGGCGCCTTATTCGAGCGCAGTAAAAAGGGCGTAAAAGCTTTGGATAGTGCCCACTATCTTTATCCACTGGCGGTTAAGTTGGTGGAGGAAGCCAGTAAATTACCCGCTCTATTTATGGCAAAAGCGAGTCGACAAAAGCTGCGCTTAGCCGTGATGCCCGATCTGAGTCAGCGTCGTCTTGCAGGGTTATTAACTCAAATCAATCAGGCGATTAGCCATTTAGATTTAGAGCTGGTGGATTATCAAAGCCCTGCGGATTGCAGGTTAACCTTAGACAGTTTACGCCATGAGGATGAAGTGTTTTTTCCGTTATGGGAGGAGGACTATGTGCTGTGTGTGCCGAGTGAGCATAGGCTTGCGCAGCTCAGCAGTATTCGCCCCGAAGAGTTAAGCCAGTATGACTTTATTGAGTGCCCACCCTGCGAGGCGCATCAGCAAACCATCGGCTTACTCGCCTGCAGCAATTTGTCGCTCAATTTGGTGGCGAAGGCGGAATCTAAGTCTTTAGTGATGTCGCTGGTTCTGGCGGGATTTGGCGTGAGTTTTCTCCCCGATGGATTAATCGAAGACGAGCCTCGACTTAAACAGATTAAATTCGATGGGCCTAGGATGTTTCGCCGTATTGGTTTGTGCTATCCATCCCATCAAACCGTTGCGCCTACGCTGGCAACATTGCTGCGGCATTTGAGCAAAACCACGGCTTAAGCCGTGGTTTTTAATAATAGGGTTTGGCCAAACGGCTAAACCCTAGTAATCAGCAATTTAATCCTTATTCATTACTCTGTAAGTAAGGTGCTAGCTGAGTTTCAATCCTCTCGATTTCATCTTGGGCATACAACAACTCGGACTCTGTTAAGCGGGATTGAGCCTGTTGCTGATACAAAAGCTGATCGCTATTCATCCCGTATTTGCCAAAGTTGCGCAGTAATATGCTCGACCAAATATATGTCTGAACCGGTTTATCAATCGACTCATGGCGGTTGATATCAACGAGGGCTTGCATGCCATCTTGGCTGCCCAAGTCGGCAGCTTTACGGTACCAAGTCTCTGCGGTTTGCAGCGCTTCGCGGCTCGGATGTTCACCCTTGCGGCAGATTTCTGCTTGGTTAAGGTAGTAATAAGTTTGCTGCTCATCGGGGATAGGATGTTGATGTAGAAAGTTATTACACAGGTTTTGGGCTTCGCGGATCTCTAGGGTGCCCAAGCGCTTACTGAGCTTCTCATATGCGTCTTGATAGTCAGTAATATGGCTCATGGCCGCCAGTTGGTAATACATTAAGGCTTTAATCGGTTGGCGTGATACGCCTAAGCCTTCCTCGTAGATTTTACCTAGACCGAATAGGGCTTCTTCTTGCCACTGGGACGCCAGCGTCTCGAATTCTGTTCTTGCCTGCTGGTAGTCATTATCCGTTTGTGGGTCGAGTAGTTTAAGGTGTGCCAGCGCTAATTTGGCAAAGACATTATCAGCGGCGCAGGATTTTTCTAGCCAGTGGCGGGCCTTGCCGTAGTCGACGGCAAAATCTTCACCATAGAGGAAACGTTTGCCTAGGTAATACTGGCGAAAATCATTTTCTGCGGCATATTCGCTGAGTAGGGCTTCGGCACGGACGAGATCCTTGGGGCCACCTTGGCCTGCGGCCAGCATATGGCCTAGGTTATCTTTTGCGAGTTCATCACCGGCGGCGACGGCTTTCTCAAAGTATTCCCGCGCTTTGCTATAGTCGGGCGTGACACGTTCATCATGCCAGTAGAGTGTACCTAAGTGGTAATAGGCATCTTGGTTTCCTTGGGCAGCCGCCTTTTCGAACCAGTAAATGGCTTGGGTTGCATCGGGATCGAGAAAGGGTTGTCTGAGATACAAATAGGCGAGCTCATATTGAAACTCGACTTGCCCCGCTTCAGCACTGGTTTTGAGCTGTTCTACCTGTTCGCGTAACTGCTCGGGTGTTTGTGCCTCTGTGGCGACCAAGCTAGTTAGGGTGAGCATGGGTAAATATTGCGGATCGATCTCGGCGGCTTTTCGATACCAATATTCAGATGCCTTGGGATCGGCGGGGACTTGTAGAAATCGACCCGAATACAGCTCGGCCATGGCAATGGCGGCCACGGCAAATCCCTTATCAACGGCTTGCTGAATATAGTTTAGGCCTGAGTTGACTTCGCCCTGATTGATTAATGTGAGTCCATGATTGAGTAGCGCCGAGGGTTCCCCTGCGGCAAGCGCTTCGGCTTGAATCTTCTTTTTTTGGTACTTTGCGAAAAAAACAAAGAGTACGATAAAGGCTATAATGATAAGTATCAACAACATAGTATTCCGTCACTATCGATATTTTGGCAGCACAGTAAACTTGTAACAGACTAAAATTGCAAGTGTACTGTTTGAAGTTAGGTCGCTAAGTCTGATATATCCCATGCGGGTGGACGTCTTTTAAAGACGTATTCGTGATGCATTGTGAAGCGTATCATGTAATAGCTCGGATTAAATGAGCAGGATACCAGACTCGGGTATGCTATTGCCCGTATCTAAAATGGAGCTAAGTGTTTATGAGAAAGCTGTTGTTGTGCCTGTCCTTCCTTTTCACTCCCATGATGGCGTTGGCTACAAGTTATGTAGCGGGAGACGCGATAAGCCCTATTTCATTGCAAGATCAAAATGATAAGGCGGTCAGTGTTACCGAACAAACCAAAGTAGTGCTCTTTAGTCGTAGCATGAAAGGTGGCGATATCATTAAAGAAACTCTAACGCCTTTAACGGGGGATAAGTTTCCTGCGCATTTAGTTTATGTGGCTGATATCAGTGGTATGCCATCGCTGATAGCCAAATTTGTGGCTGTACCACAAATGCAGGAACTGCCTTTTGCCATTGGTTTAGACAGGGAAGGGCAGATTAGCCGCCTATTGCCCGATAGCAAAGATATGGCAACCATGATTTTATTGGATAATCTCAATATTCAAGATATTGCTTACTTTGACTCCAGCGAAGCCCTAGGCCAAGCCTTAGTCAAATTAAATGAGTCACAGCAGTAAAGTCGTAGGACTACGCCCTATCTGAGGGGGAGATATTTCCCCCTCTTTTATATCTGACTAATCCTTATATAACACTACAGATGTGTTTTCTCGCTCGGTATTACTACGCCGTGGAACTTAAGGTTCATCCTATCGTTTTCTCCCTGATAATCTGCCCTTAGCTAAAGTGGCTGCCATCTTAAAAAATTCATTTTTAGCGCTAATAAAGCTCAAGATTCTTTGCAGAACTCTTATGCATAATTATCTGTTTTAAAAATAGTTTTTTTAGGTCCAATTCGGCTTAATATTTGTTGGAATAAAAAGTTAGTTATTAAGCATAAAAATTCGTTGCGTTAACTAAAAAAATAGCGTTTACTGCGCACGTTTTTAAGACACATAACGACTTTTTATCATCTGACCCAAAGGAGACTCTGGCCCAATGAGCCAATTTCAATCTATTGATGTTGCTGACTATTATGATGCTCAAACCTTCAAACGTATTGAAGAGTTTGCGAAGGATAAAGCGACCCCGTTCGTAGTGATTGATACCAGTATCATTGCGAAACAATACGATGACATGGTTAATAGTTTTCCTTATGCCAATGTTTATTATGCAGTTAAGGCAAACCCCGCGGCTGAGATCCTGACATTACTAAAAAATAAAGGGTCAAACTTTGATATTGCCTCGATTTATGAGCTAGATATGGTTATGAATGTCGGCGTTACAGCTGACCGTGTTAGCTATGGCAATACCATTAAAAAGCGCCAAGATGTACGTGCTTTTTATGAGCGTGGCGTGCGTATGTATGCATCGGATTCTGAAGCTGACTTACGTATGATCGCCGAAGAAGCGCCAGGTTCACGCATCTATGTGCGTATCCTGACCGAAGGCACAGACACCGCCGATTGGCCACTGTCTCGTAAGTTTGGTTGCCAAAATGAGATGGCTTATGAGCTGTTAGTGTTGGCGAAGGAATTAGGCTTAGAACCCTACGGTATTTCATTCCACGTGGGTTCACAGCAACGTGATATCGGTGCTTGGGATTCGGCGATTGGTAAAGTGAAAAGTATCTTCGATCGTTTGCGCGATGAGCACAATATTGTATTGAAGATGATCAACATGGGGGGCGGTTTCCCTGCGAATTATATCGACAAAACCAATCAACTCGGTGTCTATGCTGAGCAAATCACTCACTTCCTGAAGGAAGATTTTGGTGATGATCTTCCCCAAATTATTTTGGAGCCGGGTCGTTCGCTGATCTCTAACGCTGGGGTGCTGGTGTCTGAGGTGGTGTTGATCAGTAAGAAATCCTACACCGCATTAGAGCGTTGGGTGTTTACCGATGTGGGTAAGTTCTCTGGTTTAATCGAAACCATGGATGAGGCAATTAAATTCCCAATCTACACCCATAAACAGGGTGAGCTGGATAAGTGCGTGATTGCTGGCCCAACCTGCGACAGCGCCGACATTATGTATGAGCACTACAGCTATGGTTTACCGAATGACCTAGCGATTGGAGACCGTATGTACTGGTTAACCGCCGGTGCTTACACCACGACTTATTCAGCGGTGTGCTTTAATGGCTTCCCACCACTGAAGGATTACTATCTGTAATCGGTCTTAGATAGCAACAAAAAGGGCGCTGCGGCGCCCTTAGTTTTTCCCGTGATAGCAGCTTAGCTGTGGGATTTGAGAATTTGATAGATCTCTTCTTTTAAGTGGAGTTTTTTGCTCTTGAGCTCTTTCACTGCGGGATTGAAATCACTACCGACACGTTTTTCCAGTTGTTTGATTTCCTCATCTAATTGATTGTGCTCGTTGAATTTACGTTGAAAATGAGCATCTTGGGTCTTTAAGGTGGTAATCAGATCTCGGTACTCTGGAAACATTGGCGTTCTCCTTGTCGTCTTTCTACTGTGCTTTGGTTTCGTCTTAACCCTAACCTTAGGCATAATGAATAAACGTGATATGGATCAATATTTGTCCTTCTACAGGTTAATACTAAAGCGTGATTTCAGCAAATCAGCTATAAATCAATGATCTATATCTTTTATATTGCTTGATGTGGCGATTGAGTCAGATCTGACTCACACTTTATTCCACGTAATTGATACAAGCTCACAGAAGCATCACAGATTTGCTATCTTTGTGATCAAGCTGTAATAGATTTGGTAATTACATTACGGATGAACAATTCTTCTTGCCGATAATTCTGTGATCAAGTTAACCTTCACCGCTTCGATACTAGGTTAAAGTCGATTATATAAGAATTTTACTATCAAAAATGAAAGGGGTTTTCACGATGGCTGATGTATTTCATTTAGGTTTGACCAAAGCGATGCTCGATGGCGCTACGTTGGCGATTGTGCCAGGCGATCCTGAGCGTGTAAAACGTATTGCTGAGTTAATGGATAATCCAACGTTTCTTGCAAGCCACCGCGAGTACACCAGCTACCTAGCGTATGCTGATGGTAAGCCAGTGGTGATTTGTTCTACCGGTATCGGTGGTCCATCAACGTCGATTGCAGTTGAAGAGTTAGCGCAATTAGGCGTGAATACCTTCTTACGTGTTGGTACTACAGGTGCGATTCAACCCCATGTGAATGTGGGTGATGTGATTGTGACTCAAGCGTCAGTACGTTTAGATGGCGCGAGCTTACATTTTGCACCAATGGAGTTCCCAGCAGTGGCTAACTTTGAATGTACCACAGCTATGGTTGCTGCGTGCCGCGATGCGGGCGTAGAGCCACATATTGGTGTTACCGCATCTTCAGATACCTTCTATCCAGGTCAAGAGCGTTACGACACTGTCACTGGCCGTGTGACCCGCCGTTTTGCTGGTTCAATGAAAGAGTGGCAAGAAATGGGCGTGCTGAACTATGAAATGGAATCAGCTACCCTATTTACTATGTGTGCGACTCAAGGTTGGCGCGCTGCCTGTGTGGCGGGTGTGATCGTAAACCGTACTCAACAAGAAATTCCTGATGAAGCAACAATGAAGAAAACCGAAGTCAGTGCGGTTTCTATCGTGGTTGCAGCGGCTAAGAAGTTACTCGCGTAATCTTGGTTCAATATCACTCCCCTGCAAAGCGAGTGGCTCAATAACAAAAAAGGTGCCTTGGGCACCTTTTTAATGTTCAAAAGTAACTTTGATTTTTGCCAGTCACGGTTAGAAGTGGTACTGAGCAATCACAGAGTAAGTGTCTTGGTCGACACCTTTCACGCCGTATTTATTGGTCCACAGATCGTACTCGATACCTACCAGCAGTTTATTTGCCTTATGGTCACCAAATAGGCTCTTACCTAAATCGTATTTAAGCTGAGGGTTAAAGTGGAAGTTCTCTTCATAACCACTGTTGTCTGTTGCAAATACCCAATCGATAAAGCCATCGAGAATGATGTTAGCAGACCCTACAGGGATATCGATTCTGAATACTGGGGTGAACTGCCAACCATCACTGATGTTGCCTGAGCTCATCGCATCGCGACGATAGGTGTTGAAGTTAAGGTAAGTAAAGTAAGGCACGGCAACATCGACCCCTAAGCCATAGAGCAAGCTATGCACAGGGCCTTCACCTTCTTCGTAGGTGAGGGCTAATGAAAGATCGGTAATTGGGCCGAAGGCAATCTTTTCGCCGAGGATTTTACTCGCGCTAAAGCGCGGTGAAATCTCTCCGTAGGTGGTGCTATCCATGCCCGTGTGGTCGCCTTTGAAATAGATAAAATCTTGGAAGGCAAACCAATCACCGTATTTCCATGCACCAGCGGTTTCGAGTGTGACTGTCGTTTGCTTGTCCGAAGGAGCCAAGTCGTAGTCTTCGCCATAAAGGGCGGTTGCACTGAAATCCCACCACTGTACTAAGTCACCAGCAAATGCTTGAGGTGAAAGCATTAATGCTAGACATAGGCATGTCTTTTTCATTGTTATTTCCTGTTGTAGGGGTAGAGGTTAATAAGGTTGTACTCAGTTCCTGCTCTGTGCACTGTATGGCAAAGCGACTCAGGTGTTGTGTCTTGAGTCGACCCCCGACAGAGAGCTAGGTCAAAAGTGCGGGCAATATATGCAAAAATTTACAATTATTCAAAGTTTTTATCGAATGTTGTTGTGAAAATCACATAATCATATTGTGGGTTTGTATTTGCTTAATTTATTGATTTTGTATGATTATTTATTGTTTCCATTCTTGTTTGTTGATGTTTTAAGCTAACTTTTTGAATTGATTGTGCTTAATTTTAGAACAGAAACCCATAGCGTTTTCACTATAAGGCGATTCAGCCTATTAGTCAGCTTCAGTTATTTCCCTTGCTGTCGTGTAAAAATCGGCGTATAAATTTATGACATATTATGTCGCGCGTCTGTTGTTCTGCTGCTATAGTGCTGCACTGGATGCTCTCATTTCAGGGGGAAATATGGAGTTTTCGAATCTGATTGTCATCTGGTCTATTATCGGGATTATCTTGATGCTAGCGGAACTGGTGATACCCGGAGGTATAGTTGTGCTTCTTGGTGCCGCCTGTTTAGTGGTCGCAGGTGCCTTAGGTATTGGCCTAGTGGAAGGCCTAGTTCAAAGTCTGACACTGTGGTTTATGTCGGCCATTGTTCTATTGCTTGCCTTTCGGCAAGTCACACAAAAATTGGTCGGTGGGGATTCCCATGTGGACAACACCGATGAAGAACTTGATATCTACAATCAAATCGCTCGAGTGAAACAAACCATAGGCCCAGGACAAACGACAGGAAGAGTCGAGTTTCAAGGGAGCGAATGGCCCGCATTGGGGGATGGTAGTGTCATTGCTGCGGGCACTGAGGTCAGGATTATCTGCCGTGAAAACATTGCCCTAGTGGTTGAGCCTGTTCATCAGGCAACGTCTCAAAACTAAAGGATGAGTCTATGTTTGTGTTTACCTTAATCATTTTATTTGTCTTGTTTATTCTCTATAAGCTCATGCTAATAGTGCCAATGCGTGAGGTGCATGTCATTGAGCGTTTAGGGAAATTTCGCACAGTACTCCAACCGGGATTTCATTTCTTAATTCCCTTTTTCGACCGTGTGGCCTATCGCCACGATACCCGTGAGCAAGTGCTCGACGTGCCGCCACAAAGCTGTATCTCCAAGGATAATACTCAGCTTGAAGTGGATGGTTTAGTCTATCTCAAGGTCATGGACGGTAAATTAGCGAGCTACGGTATTGAAAACTATCGTAAAGCTGCCGTCAATCTGGCGCAAACTACGATGCGTTCTGAAATCGGTAAGCTCACTTTGAGTGAAACCTTTTCCGAGCGTGACCGCTTAAACGAATCCATAGTGCGCGAGATTGATAAGGCATCTGAGCCTTGGGGGATAAAAGTGTTACGTTATGAGATCCGCAATATCACGCCATCGCGCCACGTGATCCATACCCTAGAAAAACAAATGGAAGCCGAGCGCCGTAAACGCGCTGAAATTACCCTAGCCAATGCTGAAAAGGCTGCGATGATCAATATGTCAGAGGGGGAACGCCAAGAAGCGATTAACATTTCTGAAGGCCAAAAACAGAAGCGTATCAACGAAGCTAAGGGCACAGGCCAAGAGATTGCCATTATTGCTAAGGCAAAGTCCGAAGGCATGGCAATGATTTCCCAAGCGTTAGCGGTTAATGGCGGTACCGATGCGATGAATATGTTGTTAAAAGAGCAGTTTATTGCTCAGGTTGGTAAGATCCTCAACGATTCGCAAGTGTCGGTCGTCCCGGCTGAAATGGCAAAACTCGAAGGATTCTTCGAAGGAATGGAACAAGTCACCCAAACCGTGGCTGGCCATAATGCAACTAGCAAAGGAGCACGCTAATGGAAATCCCATTGAATACTGATGTCGCAGTAATGGTTATTTGGGGACTGATTTTCGCCATATTTGTGATTAAGCTGTTCCAATCCATTCGTTTAGTCCCGACTAAATCGGCCTATATCGTTGAGCGTTTAGGTAAGTACCACTCGACGTTAGATGCGGGTTTCCACACCCTGATCCCATTTGTCGATAAAGTGGCTTATATCCATGACTTAAAAGAAGAGACTATCGACGTGCCACCACAGGAGTGTTTCTCGAGCGATGAGGTGAATGTGGAAGTCGATGGGGTGATTTATATCTCTGTTACCGATCCTGTGAAGGCAAGCTACGGCATCACCGACTATCGTTATGCGGCTATCCAGCTGGCACAGACCACCACGCGCTCAGTGATCGGCACCTTAGATCTCGATCGCACCTTCGAAGAGAGGGATGTGATTTCCGCTAAGGTAGTGGAAGTGCTCGACCAAGCAGGCGCCATGTGGGGGATCCGCGTGCATCGTTATGAGATTAAAAACATTACGCCGCCCGAGACGGTGAAAAACGCCATGGAAATGCAAGTGAATGCCGAGCGTGAGCGCCGTGCATTACTGGCAAAGAGTGAGGGTGATAAGCAGAGTAAGATCAATCGTTCCGAAGGGATTAAAGCGGAAACGATTAACCGTTCTGAGGGGGAAATGCAGCGTCGTATCAACGAGGCCGAAGGTAAAGCGGAGGAGATTTTAACGCTGTCGCGTGCCACGGCGGAATCGATTGAACGTTTAGCAACAGTGATTGCCGCTCCTGGTGGCCATAACGCACTGCGTATGCAACTCGGTGAGCAGTACTTTAAGCAGCTTGATGGGTTAAGCCAAAAGTCTAGCCGTATTGTGTTGCCCGGTAATATGGTCGATTTCGATTACTGGATGAATAGCATAGGCTTAAAAGAGAAAGCTTAAGACACTAAACCATGCAGTTGCTTAAATATTCATAACTTAAGCACCAATAAACCTAAGGCCAAATAGTGATATTTGGCCTTATTTTTTGCGGTTTTGCATAGGATTGACAAGGATGATTGGTTGAAAATGTTTCGGACGAATGTATCTAATTGACGCGGTACAGGGGGAATTCAATGAAGCCATCCGTTGGCGTTACATTGTATTAAGACTAAGCGCGTTAATAGGCCAAACGTTCAGATATTTCGGAGTGGGAATGGGTTTCGATAAGCCGCGCTATAGTGTCTTGTTCAAGTACTGCTAAGGCGGAAATTTCGTTGTAAATCTTATCCTGCACATCTAAAGGCATGTGAACATGCTCCATAAACATCCGGATACTTAAGGCGTCACCACTTTTGAACAGTTGGCTAAATTCAGAGGCTTCGATCTCGATTAATGCATTCATAATACTTCACCCTGAGGTTGGTTTTTGGAGAGTAGACAACAGGTTTTGCTGTTTATTAAGAGATACGCCTAAGTTTGATCTAGGTCAATTAAACGCCATATTAATCTTTCTTAATAAACAAATTTACTGTGTAAAAATAGGTGGTTATAAATTCCATAAAATGAAGTTGTGACTTATACCAATCACATTAAATATCTAATCAGTTCAGAGCCTCACAGGCATCTCAATCCAAGGCGCATTGACGCAGAAATGGTTATTCCCTTTTAAGTCAATGTAACACGGGAGTGAGATGCCTGTGAGGCTCCCGAAGGGCGGGGTTGAACGTGCTTTATACTGCGTTTAAGGCTTTCGACAGAGCGCCACTATGCCTTCAAGCCTTCGCCTTGTCTAAAGCCCGTTTAACTCCCGCTGAATGAACAGATATTTAATACGATTGGTATTAGCTCAATGTTTAAAGCGAGGCGAAAGAGGGTGGTTGGGAGCGGACTTCAGTTGGCAAGAAGATAAAAAATCGCGGCGCGTGATGGCTCACGCGCCGCGATTCAGAGACTCATTTTCCGAGTAGGATTACTTAGGAATGGCTAAGAGTTGGCAGCCATTGATCCCTGCATTTTGCAAGGTGTGACGCTTACGCTCGGCATCACGTTTGCGCTCATAAGGCCCGAGGATGACTTTGTACCAAGTGCCTGAGGTGCCCTCAATTTGTCTGACCTGCGCTTCTAATCCTTGGAATGCAATCACGGCCTTCATCTGGTTCGCCTGCGACTCCTGACGGAATGAGGCGCACTGCAATTGATATTGCTGTGGAGCACGCGTTGCCACGACATCAGGAATATCCACTTCGACGTGTTTATTCTCAAGCTCGTCCAGATAGGTCCATTCTTCCTTGGGTTTTGGCGGCAAGGCATTCGGATCTTTCTTCGGCACTTCAACTTCAACTACCGGCTGTTCCTCTACCGGAGCGGCGACGGCGACTTCTTGGCGCTCAACCTCTTTCACCTTTGGCGTTAGCGTTGCAGCGGGTTCTCTTGCCTTCACTTCTTTTTCTGTTTTGACTTCTACAGGCGCTTCCTGCTTGGCCGTGTCTTTAATGCTCCACAGAAAATAGCCAAAACTGCCTACAGCAATAAAGGCAAACAGGATCAGAGGAATTGGAAGTTTACGGCGAGGAGGGGCCTTTTTAGCCGCAGGCCTTGCGCGTGTCGCGCGAATCGGGCGCGGTTTTGCGCCCGATTGCGGTCTTCTGTTGGCATAGTCACGATTGCTCATGGCTTACATCCGTTCTAGGGTTTCGATACCTAGTAGATTTAGGCCTTTTTGCAGAGTGCTCGCCGTCAGTTGTGACAGCAGTAAACGACTGTGTTTTTGCTCGTCGTTATCGGCTGCAAGCACTGGGCAGGCCTCATAGAAACTAGAGAAAGCCCCTGCTAATTCATAGAGGTAACCGCAGAGCACATGTGGTTGGCCTTTGTCGATAACACGGCTTAGGATTTCACCAAACTGCGCCAGTTTGTTGCCTAGATCTTTCTCTTTTTCGTGGTCGAGTACGATTTTGGCTTGGCTTAAGTCAACATCGGTTGCACGCTTGAAAATGCCAGCGACACGGGTGTAAGCGTATAACAGGTAAGGCGCGGTATTGCCTTCAAAGCTCAGCATTTGCTCGAAGCTGAAGATGTAATCGCTGGTACGGTTTTTCGATAGATCAGCATATTTTACCGCGCTGATCCCAACTACGCGGGCAATCTCTGCAAGTGTCGCTTCATCCATATCTGGATTCTTACTGCGAACTAATTCCAGCGCGCGGCTGTTGGCTTCGTCGAGCAGATCAACTAATTTCACCACACCACCAGTACGGGTCTTGAACGGACGGCCATCTTCGCCATTCATAGTACCAAAGCCTAAGTGCTCGAGTGACATATCCTCGCGGACAAACTTGGCCAGTTTGGCAAGGCTAAACACTTGCTGGAAGTGCAGTGCTTGGCGTAAATCAACAAAGTACAGCACGCGGTCGGCTTTGAGTACACTTGAGCGGTAACGCATCGCGGCTAAGTCGGTTGTGGCGTACAGGTAACCACCATCGGCTTTTTGAATGATAACCGGCAGTGGTTCGCCTTCTTTTGTGCGGAAGGCCTCTTGGAAGACCACTTTGGCGCCGTTGCTTTCGGTCAATAAACCTTGGGCATCTAAATCTTTAACAACTTGCTCTAAATCAGCGTTGTAGGCGCTTTCACCGTGCACATCGGCGCGGGTTAAACTCACCCCTAAACGCTCGTACACTTCGTGGCAATGGCTTAGCGAAATATCGTTAAACTCGCGCCACAGTTTGTTGCAGTACTCATCACCGGATTGCAGTGCAACCACAAGCTGACGGGCGCGGGTAGCAAATTCGGCAGACTCGTCAAAACGCAGTTTGGCGGCGCGGTAGAAGGTTTCGAGATCCGATAACTCTAATTGGGCTTGTTCGCCATTGGCTGCACGTAATTCTTCCATGTAAGCCAGCAACATACCAAATTGGGTGCCCCAGTCGCCCACGTGGTTTTGACGGATCACTTTGTGGCCTAAAAACTCGAGGGTGCGCACCACGCTATCGCCGATGATGGTTGAACGCAGGTGACCTACGTGCATCTCTTTGGCGAGGTTGGGTGATGAATAATCCACAACGATAGTTTGTGGTGCGGGTAATTTGATCCCTAAATGCGCATCGCCAATCGCGGCTTGTAATTGGTTAGCCAGTGCGCTGTCATCGATGAAGAAGTTGATAAAACCTGGGCCTGCAATTTCAACTTTTGCCACATAGGCGGAGGCGGGAAGGTTGTCGATGATCAGCTGTGCTAATTCACGCGGATTTTTACCTGTTGCCTTGGTTAGCATCATGGCTACGTTGGTTGCCAAGTCGCCATGGCTCTTATCCTTGGTTCGATCTACTTGAATTCGGGCCTCAAAATCCGCAGGTAAAATACCTTGTTGTTTAAAGGATTCGATAGTTTGTTCAAGTAATGATTGGATATGTGATTTCATGGGTTAATTAGCTACTAACTTTAAGAGTGAATACAGGGAATAACCGCGTATTTTAGCCGTTTGTGGTGACTAATTGCTATCTTCCCGATGATTTTTTATCAAATTATTGAATCACAACAGATCCTGTGGATCCCTATCTAGGCTCCAGCGGCAGCGTTTGGCTTCGGGCAGTTGTTCCACAAGCGGATAAATACGCTCAAACTCCTGCTGTAATCTATGTCTATGTTTGGCTTGAAACATCAACTGACGGCGGAACTTACCGGCCTTTCGATCGAGTGGTGCGGGCATTGGGCCGATGATTTCAAACTCTTTATCTTGGGGCAGCAAGGATGCAAACGCATTAAGAAAATTGTCAGCATCTAAGGCAGAATGCGCCTCGGCGCGCACCAGTACCATATGCCAAGCGGGTGGCAAGAGCGCCATTTGCCGTTCTTTTAATTGGCTGCGGGCAAACTCACCATAACCGCGGTGGAGTAAATCCCTAAGGATCGGGTTATCACTCTGGTGAGTTTGCAGAAGGACTGTACCGGGTTTATTGGCCCGCCCAGCGCGGCCCGCCACTTGGGTATAGAGTTGGCCGAAGCGCTCTGGCGCCCTAAAGTCGGCGCTAAATAGCGCACCATCGACATCGAGTAAGCCCACTAAGGTAACATCAGGGAAGTGGTGCCCTTTGGCCAGCATTTGGGTGCCGACGAGGATCTTATACTCGCCCTTATGAATCGCACTTAAATGGTTTTCAAGTGAACCTTTAAGGCGGGTGGTATCGCGATCGATACGTACCACTGGATATTTTGGAAACTCCAATTGCAGTGCTTCGGCGAGCTGCTCGGTACCAATACCTTGCCCCATCAACATGGTGCTGCCGCAATTATGGCATTGCCTTGGGATGGCATATTGATTACCACAGTGGTGGCAGCGAATTTCCCCAAGGGATTGATGTACGGTAAAAAATGCATCGCAGCGGTCGCATTCATGTAAGTGCCCACACTCGTGGCAGAGCAGTGCTGGCGCAAAGCCGCGGCGGTTTAAAAATAGTAATACCTGATTGCCAGCCTCTAAATGGCTGCGGATCTCGTTGATCAGTGGCGCCGACATGCCCGCCTTGAGGGGCAGGTTTTTAATATCGATAATACCTTGGCGTACTTTTTTAGCATTACCAGCCCGCTCACCGAGTTGCAGATGATGATAACGGCCACTGAGCGCATTTTGCAGGCTTTCTAGGGAAGGCGTTGCTGACCCTAAAATCACTGGGATTGATTCTAAATGCCCACGCATTACCGCTAAGTCGCGGGCATGATAGCCAACGCCTTCTTGCTGTTTAAAGCTGCTGTCGTGCTCTTCGTCGAGGATGATTACACCGGGAAATGCCATCGGCGTAAACAATGCTGAGCGAGTACCAATGATGATGGCCGCTTGGCCACAGCGAGCTTGCCGCCAGGCTTCGAGGCGCTGATTGTCGGTTAAACCTGAGTGTAGCACGGCAACATTCACTTTAAATCGGCGTTTAAAGCGATTGATGGTTTGCGGCGTGAGGCCAATTTCAGGCACTAGAATAAGTGCTTGTTTACCTTGCTTAAGGATATGTTCGAGCAAGGCTAAATAGACTTCTGTTTTACCCGAACCGGTAATGCCCTCGAGCAGAGTACAGTGATATCCTTGTTGCTGGGTTAATACCGTTACGGCAATTGCTTGCTCTTTATTTAGCCTGTGGGGCGTTTCATCAAGTTCGAGTTGGCTGCGCCAATCGAGATTGAGCTCGGCGAGTTTTTCGTGGCGGGCAATCCAGCCTTTATCTTCTAAGGTTTTGAGCGCGGTCTTGTTCAGCGCTAGGCTGATGACTTCTTCCTGGGTGAGACTGGTTTGTTTTAGCTGTTCGAGTAATTTTTTTTGAGCGGGCGCGCGCTTTAAGGTTTCTGGCGCAATATTACTGCCTAGCTCTGTGATGTGCCAGTACTGGATTTTTTGTGGCGCGGCATCTAGGCCCTTGCGCAGTGCTACAGGTAAGGCTTGAGTGAGCATTTGGCCTTGGCTGCAAAAGTAGTATCGGGCCGCCCATAGGGTTAATTTATAGAGCGATTCTGGCAATAAGGGCGCGTCATCAATAAACTCTATAACGAATTTCAGTTGCGTTGGCGCCAGATCGCAACTGTCAGTAATGGCGGTGACGAGACCAATAAGTTGTTGGCGTCCAAAGGGGACTTTGACCCGAACGCCAATTTGTGGCTTGGCTTGGGGGCTATCATCGCTTTGCTCGTTTGTCTTTACGCGATAAGTAAAGTTTTGCCGCATAGGCACAGGTAACGCAACTTCAACAAACAGTGACATATGCTGGGCGAGTCTAAAAGGGAAATGAGGTTTAGTGTACTCAGCGCGGCTAGCAAGGGCTAGTCCTAATGACAGTTTATCCAAGGATAGTTGAGAGTAAGTAAATGACTAAAATAGCGAAATCATTAGGACTCTTTGCCTTAGTATGCAGTGCTGCTGTGCAGGCACAGGTTTCCCATGTCAGCATCAACAATCGGATGTTTGAATTGGGCGCCTATCCCAAAATGCGCGTGAATGTGATCAGTGATAATCAGGATATGACGCGGCTTGAGTTTGTGTTGCATCAGTCCAGTGGTGAAGAAAAGCTGATGGCTGAGCAGCTTAATCGTTTTTTGATATTGCTGACGGGAGTTGAGGATGTCACTGATCCTAAGGCACGCTTGTTAGTTCGTGAATATCGAGTCGATCGCTGGTATGAAGTGAAAAATCTGCCGCTGTTTGATAATACTTCCTCTGCGACGTCTTCAGTATCGCAAGCAAAAACCGCGGTTGTTAAATCAAGCAAAGCAGCCAAAGCCGAAACTAGTCAGTTGGCGGCAAGCTCTGCTAAAAGTGACAAAACCACAGTTAAATCAACTAAGGTTGTGCAAGAGGTGAATTTAGTCACCGCTGAAGCAGATGTTGCGCCCGTTATTGTGGCGGCTGTGACGGCAAACGTTGCTGCGCCCCGCGCTTCTGGATTTACCTTCCCAGAGGATAAGCCTGACGCGAAAGCATCCTCAGCTTCGAGTTTGTCTACAGAACCTTCTATCGCTAAGCCATCGACCGAACCATCTGCTGCCCAAGTCTCATCTGCAAACGCAGATATGGCAAAAGCTGATAAGAGTATAAATGGGATTGATGTGTCTGAAGCTAAGACAGCCGAAGTGACTAAGATTGCTAGCTCGACAAATGCCAATGCAACAAGCTCGGGTGAGTGTATGTTGGATTATCACAACGAGACCCTATGGCGGATTGCCAATCGCTATGCCCTTGAGTGGCAAGTCAGTGTATATGGTGCGATGTTGGCGATTCATGACGCTAATCCTAAAGCATTTGCTAAAAATCGTATCAATGCCTTAAAGAAAGATGCCATTTTAACTTGTCCATCGGCTGAGATACTCGCGCGTTATCCCGATGCACAGGCCGCTAAGGCGAGTTTCGAAGATAGGGAAGCTGGCCAATAAAAGCTGAGACAAATGGGCAGTAAACAAGTGGATTATCGTTAAAATGCTCAGATAATCTACTTGTATCCGCTTAGGTGATACTGTAATATCCTGCGCCCTAACATATCCGTTATTAACTGCATGTGGTGTCCGACTTCGGGTTGGAAGAGCGACATGGCCTTACTTTTGAGGTAACCCCAATGAAACCAGGTATCCACCCAGAATATGCAGTAATCACTGCAAACTGTACTTGTGGCAACGTAATCAAAGTAAACTCTACTGCTGGTAAAGACCTGCATTTAGACGTTTGTGGTGCATGTCACCCATTCTACACAGGTACACAAAAAATTGTTGATACAGGCGGTCGTATCGACAAGTTCAACAAGCGTTTTGGTATGCTTGGCAAGAAATAATTGCGTTAGCAATATTTCTCTCGAAGGCGCCTCTGGCGCCTTTTTGCTTTTTGTCGTTAGCTGGCACGTAATCGCTACTTTTTAGCCTTTCTGGTACGACTTCAATTAAAAAAACACCACTATCACTTTCTTCCTGTTGAAATTGCGCAAAATCGACTTATTTATAGTAATTAACGATAAGATAATGCGGGTTAGTGTCTTTATTGTAATTTAGTCAACATTTTTTAGGTTTGACCACAGTTTTACCCTTGTTTTATTGCATATTTTCGTTTGTTTTCTACAAAATTAAACAGGTAATCATCCGTTATCGACTAAGATAAGTTTGTAAAACTTAGCTTAGGGCGACAATTCAGCCGTAAAGGCGAAATTTCTCAAGATCTTATTTAAAATGTGACCTAATTGGCGTATCTTACCCCGACCTGCCACCCTGTTTAAATCACCCATAAATGAGGTGATCTTGAGTCGGTCGGCCTTACTTCCATACTTATAAATGTCGCATTTCAGGATGTTAAAATGTCAGATATTCGTCAACAAGCACTCGATTATCATGAATTCCCCGTTCCCGGTAAAACTGCAGTATGCCTCACTAAACCTGCTGAAACGAGCCATGACCTCGCGCTAGCCTATAGCCCTGGTGTGGCTGAACCAGTACGTGAAATTGCCGCTAATCCTGAAAATGCATATCGTTATACCAACAAAGGTAACACTGTTGCCGTTATTTCTAACGGTACGGCGATTCTGGGCCTAGGTAACTTAGGTCCATTGGCTTCAAAGCCAGTTATGGAAGGTAAGGCACTATTATTCAAACACTTTGCTAATATCGACTCGACCGATATTGAAGTAACGCATAACACTGCTGAAGAGTTTATTAATACAGTTGCGGCCATTGCTGGCACCTTTGGTGGGATTAACCTCGAAGACATCAAAGCGCCGGAGTGCTTTGTTATCGAGCGCGAATTGATTGAGCGTTGTAATGTGCCAGTGTTTCACGATGACCAGCATGGCACAGCCATTGTTACCGCAGCTGGCATGATTAACGCTTTAGATATTCAAGGTAAACTGATTAGCGATGCCACTTTTGTGTGTATGGGTGCTGGTGCGGCTGCCATTGCCTGTATGACCATGTTAGTGAAGTGTGGTGCTAACCGCGCCAACATTTACATGCTTGACACCAAAGGCGTGATCCATGCGGGTCGTACTGATCTGAATGAATACAAAGCCTTGTTTGCGAATGAGACTGACAAGCGTACCTTGCAAGATGTGATTAAAGGCGCTGACGTTTTCTTAGGGCTATCCGGCCCAAATGTGATTGGTGCTGAAGAAGTGGCCATGATGGCGGATAAGCCAGTGATTTTTGCCTGCTCAAACCCAGACCCTGAAATAAAACCTGAACTTGCCCACGCGACGCGCAGCGATTTAATTATGGGCACTGGTCGCAGCGATTATCCAAACCAAGTGAACAACGTGCTGTGTTTTCCGTTTATTTTCCGCGGCGCATTAGATGTGCGTGCATCGTGCATTAACGATGAGATGAAGATTGCGGCTGTGCATGCCATTGCCGGATTAGCGAAAGAAGAAGTCCCAGCAAGTGTACTTAAGGCTTATCCAAAGGTAAGTTCATTAAGTTTTGGTCCTGAATATGTGTTACCAAAACCGATGGATCCACGTTTATTACCGCGCGTGGCCCGCGCCGTGGCGCAAGCGGCCATTGATTCGGGTGTTGCTGCAATAACGACTTTGCCCCAATATGCGGATTAAGCGACAACAGAATTAATAGAAGAAGAGGCTAATTAGCCTCTTTTTTGTTTTAACGTTGGCTGAAATCTCTGCTATTGGCGCGATTTTCAATGTCTTTGAAAATAAATCCTAGGTTGCCTTTTAGCTTATGCTACTGAATAATCTTGAGTAGCATTTGTTTAACTCATGTTAAGAGTGCACCAATAATTATAATAATCCTGCAGGATAGCGGCTCGATGAAATTCACTCGAATGTTAACAACAAAACTAACCAGCTTCTGGTTAATGTCTTTAGCCGCTATTGCCTTCGTGTTTTTACTCAGCGCAATGATGAGTTTTGTACAATTAACCTATAAGTTTCAGCAGCAGAAAGTGTCTGAACTTGAATCCCTTCTAATAGAGCATTATCACTCCCAGCCCGATTGGGAGTTGGAGTCTTGGCTGCCTCCCATGTTGCTGGCGTATAACGCCGTTGAATTTCGTTTAACCATGAAGAGCGAAGTGCTTTTCGCCTATCACGGCAATGTGCAGACGCAAAATGCCATGGTGTATACCCATTTGCTCGATCCTCAGTCGGGTCTCACAATGGCTCTGAGCTTGCCACAACCTTTCGAACATTACAGTGTGAGTTGGTATGAGTTGCTTATCTTGGGCATTGGTTTGCTAGCTGTGATTGCTTTGGTTCGTTTCGGACATATATGGTTTTCGCAGCAGTTGGATGGTATTGAGGAACTTGCTCAGCGCAGTCGATTAATTTTACAAGGTAAACATGAACAAGCGCTGGCAACCCCTGGTAATGGTAAGCCAAGGCTAATCAATAGAGCCTTAACCAAACTGCTTGAGGAATTGCAGGATGCCCATAAGGAACGAGGTCGTTTCGATAAGTTTATTCGCTCCAATACCTTTTTAGATGCGCAAACCCGTATTGGTAATCGGTTGTTTTTAAATAACCGCCTCGATGCCATGAGCCATGACCAAGGTATGGTCGCTCATGGGGTGATTTATCTGTTAGAAATGGATGAACTCGATTTGATACAGCAGGCAAAGGGTGAAGCTGCTGTTAAAGAGTTACTCCATGCGACGGTCAATAGTATTAACTCTATCTTGCAAACCTTGCCGAACAGTATTTTTGCGCGGCGTAACCATAATCAATTTGCGATAGTTGTGCCCCACGTCTCTTTGATTGAGGCAGATCAGCTCGCCAGTAAGTTACTTAAAGTCTGCTTGAGTCAAACCTTGCCCGATGATGTGGACAATAGAGATAACTTTTACCACTTGGGCTGTGCTTATTTTACCGCCGGGGATAATGTTAATCAGCTGCTTGATGAGGCCGATATGGCGTTACGTGCTGCTCAATTACAAGGTAATAGTAATTGGTTTATGTACGATAAGGGCGCGATTGATGAGGAGTTTGCCAAAGGTTCAGTGCGTTGGCGCAGCTTCTTAGAGAATGCCTTAGTTCAGCGGCGTTTTTATCCCTTTAGTCAGCCCATTATGGATTTAGATGGGGGAGAGCACCATAAAGAGATCTTTACCCGGGCGCGCGATAATCAAGGGACATTAGTGCGGGCGACGTTGTTTATCCCCATGGCAAACAAATGTGGTTTGATGCCACAAATTGAACGGCAGATGATTGAGCGTGTATTGGGGTTGCTCGGCCAAGAGCAGCATAAAGATCAAATCTATAGTGTGAATCTTAGCTTAGATAGTTTGATGAGCCGGGCCTTTACCCAGTGGCTTAAAACGACCTTACTTGAGCATCGCCATCTGACACCTCAACTGATTTTTGAGGTGTCAGAGGATATAGTGATCCAGCATCAAGACAAGCTTCAGCCTAAACTCGATATGATCCGTAAGATGGGAGCTCGTCTGTGTGTCGACCATGTTGGACAACAGGTTGTTGGCACTTACTATATCCGAGAGTGCCATTTCGACATGATTAAACTGCACCGTTCTATCGTACGTCATATTCATTTACGCCCTGAAAATCAATTGTTTATTCGTAGTTTAATCGGTGGTTTGTACCGTACTGAAGTGCAAGTGTGTGCGGAGGGGGTTGAAGTGTTTGAAGAATGGCAAACTTTGCAAATTCTCGGGGTGGGGATGGCCCAGGGCATGTATTTTAGCGATCCAGCAGAGGTGTTATAAGTCGTATTGTTTTCCCCGAGTGATGTGATCCTCGTGGAAGAATAGGGCTGGGTTGTTGAATTTCTCTATAAAATTCACAGATTAGCGGATAAACTAGCCTGTGCCAAAATTATGACGCTGGATATGACGAATTTCGCATTCTAAATGCTGTGAGCTTATCTCCGTCTGGTGGTGTAGAAATAGCGCAATTCGCTGGCTTATCACTCAAGCTTAACTTTATCGGAAGACAGGCATTTTTATGGATAAAGGACTTTTTGCTCGGTTGGCCTTTTGGCGAGCCAAACAGACGGGTGTTGCACTGGGGGTGTATGTCTGTGCTGATAAGCTGTGGGTCTATGCACCTGCCACCGAACGTCTGCATGAGCAGTGGGTTTCTTTTGAATTACAACAAGATCAATGGCAAAGTGTCTTTGCTGAACTTGCCAGCACTTTCCCCCATGCCGCTTTACAGATCACTCTTAGTAGTGGTCGCTATCAATTGCTCGTCGCCGATAAACCGAATGTCGATAGTGAAGAATTATCTCAAGCTTTGATTTGGTCTATCAAAGATATGGTCAATATTCCTGTGCCGCAAATTCACTTGGATTATTTTGAGTCCCCTTTGCCAAGCAATAAACTCAATGTTGTCGTGGTTGATAAAGATAAATTGATCAATATGGTTCAAGCCATCAGTGAGCAAGGTTTGACTGTTTTAGGGATTAGCATCGAAGAACTCGCGATGACCAACCTGTTTATCGATGATAATCAGGCAAGATTGGTCGTTAGCCATCATTCTGGGCAGGAGTTGTTACTGACGGTGGTAAAACAGGGGCTGTTATATATGCAGCGCCGTGTACGCGGTTTTAGCCAATTAGATAAGGCTGAAGTGGATGAACTAAACTATGGATTGGCAGATAACTTAAGCCTAGAAATTCAAAGATCTATGGATTATTTTGAGAGTCAACTGCGCCAGCCTCCAGTTAACTCCATTGAGTTATTTGCCGACGGTGCGGTCGATGCCTTAGCGAAGTTGGTGTCGGCCAACTTTAATCAAGCTGTAAACGTGGTTAATAAGACCTCCGTTGGCGCGAAAATGGCGGGATTGGCCTTTAGTGAGCTTTCACGAGGTGACGAGTGATAAAATCGAGAGTCAACCTATATTCTGCCGCCCTATTGCCGCCAAAGCAGAGCTTAACCTTCGCTAAATTAATCAGTTATACCGTAGGCTTGTTAGTTGTCTGCGGTGCAGTCGCCGGTTTTAGCTATTGGACATTAAATGAGTCTGTGCAGGCGCTAAGCCAAGCGTCAGCGCAAAAACAGCAATTTGACCAGCAAAAGGCGGAGTTTGAAGCACAAATCGCCGCCCGTAAACCCGATCCTGAGTTAGTCGCGCGCGTCGAGTTAGAGTCACAGCAGCTCGAGCTAAAGCAATTATTAATGAATGAGCTGGCACTGCGTTCCTCCCTCACCAGCCGAGGTTTTGCACCTGTATTGAAGGATTTGGCTATGGTGGCCGATGCGAGTGTTTGGCTTAACCATATTGTGATTAACGAGCAGCACTTTATGTTTGAAGGATTTGCTGATCATCCACAGAGTATCCCGCTTTGGGTGAGTAAGCTAAAAGCGACCCAGACCTTAAAAGGGCAGGCTTTTTCGTCTATGACTATGGATCGCGGTGAGGATAAACCGCTGGCTTTCACGCTGACGAGTGAGACCCCAGAGGAGCAGGCGCGATGAAAGCCCAATTTGAACAATTAGCGCAAAAGTTTGATGCTCTCAGCCAACGCGAGCGTGGGCTAATCGCCATTGCCCTGTTAGCACTGATCGCTATGTTGGCTTATATGCCTATTGAGTCGCTTTGGAAACAACAGCATTCGACGGCGCAGCAGTTAAAGGTCATAGAGCAAGAAAATCAGGTTTCGGTGCAACAGATTGATTTATATCAGCAGCGATTAGCACTAGATCCCAATCAGGACTATCGCCAGCGTTTAACCTTGCTACAGCAACAAAACCAACAGCTTGATACTCAGCTTAACGAGCAGATGGTCGATATGGTGCCCGCCGATTATATGCCTGAACTATTGGGTAATCTGCTTGGGCAGGTTCAGGGAATTACCTTACAGAAGTTTACCTCTATCGCGCCCGTACCACTGCTTGCGGTGGGTGAAGAGAAAAAGTTGAATTTGTATAGCCATGGGATCCGCATGAGCTTAGAAGGTGATTATTTCTCGGTATTGCGTTTTGTTGAAGCAGTAGAAGCCATGCCCGACAAACTTTACTGGAAACGCCTCGACTATAAAGTGGCTGATTACCCCAAAGGGAAAATCGATATCGAGCTTTATACCTTGAGTATTAATAAGGACTTTATCAGTGTTGCTCAATAAGCCTTATATTTTCATCGCATTACTGGTTATTTCGGCACAAGTGTCGGCTGAAAACTTACGGGACCCTACTTTGCCCGGTAAAGGCTATTCGGCTGTAGGCGCTGCGAGTCAAAATCAGCATCAAGCCTTAGTGCTCAACAGTATTGTCAGCTCAGGCAACACGGCTTACGCCGTGATTAATAATAAAATTGTGTCCGTAGGTGATAGCATCCAAGGGGTCAAAGTCGTGCGTATTACCCCCTCGTCAGTATCACTTTCTGACGGACGGAAATTAGCATTATTTCAAGCAATAACAGAGAGATAGGGAATAAGACTCAGATGACCGCCATTAAATACTTCACACCTCTACTCTCACTTTGCCTTATGGCTTGCCAAACCACAGATAGACCGCAGCCTATGGCATCAAAAGAGGCTCTTTCTGCGTCGATGCAGGCCGCGAAGCAGTCAACGCCACCTCCGCCAGCCGTTATGCCAGACGCGGTGCAGCGTGAACTGAATACTAATACCTTAATGGGCAGTTTAGCTGCGCCCATGGAAACTGAACGTCGTATTGATGTTTCTGCCCATGATGTCGATGCGAGGGTGTTTTTTCCGAGCCTCGTTCAGGGCACCCCCTTTAGTGTGGCGGTGCATCCCGATGTGCAGGGCACGATTTCATTGTCGCTAAAAGGCGTGACATTGAGCGAAGCCATTCAAGTGGTTGAAGATATTTATGGCTATGAGGTCAGCCGTGAAGGACGTATTTTGCGAGTATTCCCTGCGGGGATGCGTACTGAGACTTTTCCGGTCAATTACTTATACATGGTACGCGATGGCCTGTCGTTAACCTCGGTGAGTTCGGGTCGAATTTCCGATAACAGCAACTCGAATAACAATAACGGCAATAATAACTCGAATAACGGTAACGTTAGTGGCAATAACAATTCGAGCAACGGTAATAATGCCAACAATAACAGCAGCGATAGCAGCAATGGCACCTTTATCCGTTCGCACACTAAGACCGATTTTTGGGGCGAGTTAAAAGAAACCTTAACCGCCATTGTGGGTGACACGGGCGGCGGTCGCCAAGTGGTCGTCACTCCACAGGCGGGATTAGTGACGATTCGTGCCTATCCGAATGAATTACGTCAAGTGCGTGCTTTTTTAAGTTCGGCAGAGACACATTTACAACGCCAAGTGATCCTTGAGGCAAAGATCCTCGAGGTGACTCTGTCTGATGGTTATCAGCAGGGGATTCAATGGCAAGCGCTTGGCTCAGCGTTAGCAGGGGGAAATACTCAGGTAGAAGTAGGTACGTCTGCTGGTCCAGGTTTGAGTGATCAAATTAGCTCAACGCTGGGTGGCGTAACGACGATTAGTTTCAAGGGTGCGGATTTTGCGGGGATGATTAACCTGCTCGATACCCAAGGTGATGTGGATGTATTATCCAGCCCAAGGGTGACGGCATCGAATAACCAAAAAGCGGTAATTAAAGTCGGTACCGATGAGTATTTTGTTACCGATGTTTCATCAACTACTGTGGCTGGCACTACGCCTATTACGACACCTCAAGTTCAATTAACTCCCTTTTTCTCGGGGATTGCGTTGGATGTAACTCCGCAAATCGATAAAGACGGCAACGTATTACTGCATGTTCATCCATCGGTGATCGATGTCAAAGAGCAGGAAAAAGGCATTGTAATCAATGACCAACCTTTAAAGTTACCCTTGGCGCAAAGTGAAATTCGCGAATCAGATACTGTGATCCGCGCGGCTTCTGGCGATGTTGTCGTCATTGGTGGTTTGATGAAGAGTGAAAACTCAGAAGTGGTATCGCAAGTACCGTTGCTTGGGGATATTCCTTGGGTGGGTGAACTGTTTAAAAACCGCAGTAAGCAGAAGAAGAAAACCGAGCTGATTATTATGTTAAAGCCGACCGTGGTGGGCGGGGATACGTGGAAAAACGAGTTAGAGCGTTCTAAGACCTTACTCGACCGTTGGTATCCAGAAAATAAGTAAGCTTTCATGTATTTGAAGCACTTTGGACTCAGCCAAACGCCATTTTCGTTAACCCCTAATACCGGATTTTTTTTCGGGTTATCCCCGCACGTAGAGGCGCTGCAAGTATTGCAGACTGCCCTACAAACCGGGGAGGGTTTTATCAAAGTCACAGGCGAAGTGGGCACGGGCAAAACCTTAATCTGCCGTAAGTTGATTAATGAGCTGCCGCAGGGCTTTCATTGTGCGTATCTACCCAATCCTTATCTCACCCCCGCCGAGCTGCGCTGGGCGGTGGCCAATGAACTTGGATTAAAATACACCAGCGAAATCGATCAGCAGCAACTCACTGGACTTATTCAGCAACAATTACTCGCCCTGAGCGCCCATGGTCACGCCATTGTATTAGTGCTGGACGAAGCGCAGGCCTTGCCCGATGAGAGCCTCGAAGCGTTGCGGCTGTTTACCAATCTTGAAACCGAAAGCCGTAAGCTGTTGCAAGTGGTGCTCTTTGGTCAGCCCGAGTTGGATGAGCGATTGAAGCGCCAAGCCTTTAGACAACTGCGGCAGCGCATCACCTTTAGTTACAGTCTGCGGCCGTTAACTTGGGATGAAACCGATGCCTACATTCGTTACCGCTTAGCGGTGGCAGGCTATGCGGGGCAAGCATTATTTAGCCCTAAACTGACGCGTAAAATCGCCGAGGCATCACGAGGCATTCCGAGATTGATCAATATTTTAGCCCATAAAGCCCTGATGCTCAGTTTTGGCGAAGGGGCAACTCAGGTGCGCATGACCCACATTAAGGGCGCGATACAGGATACCGAAGATGCCAGTCGCGGTTCGCAAAACTGGCCGACCTATATGGCGATCGCGCTGATAGTATGTGCAGCGGCGATTGGGGCATTGCTGGCATCTGGCGTTAACCTGCAACAGTTGTGGGGAGGCTCCGCATGAGCGTGATCAACAAGATGCTGCAGGATCTCGATAAACGCCAGCAGGGGCATTCTCTCAGCAATGTGGCTGTGCATCAGGCCCAGTTTCTGGGGCGTCCAAATACATCACGTAAATGGTTAGTCATCAGCTTAGTGTCACTGTTTGTAGGTGGTGTGTCGGTTTATGCCTTTCAGGCCATGTACGACTCAAGGAATGCCACTGATAACAGTGTTAACACTGTGGTGAGTGTGCAAACTCCGTCGGATAACACAAACCCACAGGCAGATACGAGTTCTATGGGAGCAGAAACGGGAGCAGAAACGACTATACCAACAGAGCCAACTGCGGAGATGGTGCAAGTGAGTCCGTCGTCGACAGATACTCCAGCAAAGGATATGTCGGCGTCAGTAGAATCTGCCCCAAGTATGGCTCAATCTCCCCGTGTTAATGCGGCGCCCGTTGAGCCAACGAGTGAACCGACAACCGAATCAGTTGCGGTAAACACCTCAACCGATACGGCTAACAAAGCGGCATTAACCCAAGAGTCGGTGCAGGCACAAACTGAGCCACAACAGATTGCGGTTAAAGCAAATCAAGCGGAAGTTAACGTAAATCAGAGTGAAGTAAAAATAACCCAAACAGAGGCCAAGGCGAGTGAGCCAGTCGAGTCTGCTGCGGCTCAGCCAACAGGGCAAATGGCGGTGACGGAAGTAAAGCTTTCTCCAAGCCAGTTAGCACAAAAACAACTGGTATTGGCGAGCGATGCCGAAAAGCAAGGTCAGTTGGTTAAGGCGATGGATTACTACGCTAAAGCGCTCAAGCTTGACCCGAGCTTACACGAGTCGCGCAAACAACTGGCAGCGTTGCACTATGGTCAAGGTGAGCAGCCCCAAGCGGCCGAAGTGTTAGCGCAGGGACGATTACTTTATCCGCAAGAGTTTGAATTTGCTTTGTTATTGGCAAGGGTGCAACATGCGATGGGTGATACTGACGCAGCACTTGCCAGCCTTGCGCAAATTCCCGATAGTCATCCTTTAGCTCGGCAAAAGTGGTTAGCGCAGACGGATTTAGCCCAAAAACAGGGGCAATATCCGTTAGTTGAACAGGCTTACCGCAAGTTATTGCAGCAGGAGCCGCAGCAGGGGAAATGGTGGATGGGATTAGCCTATGCTCTTGACTCTCAAAAGCAATTTACCCAAGCCAGTCAAGCCTATCGTACAGCATTAAGCTATTCCGGTTTATCAACTCAGGCCACGGCTTTTATTGAACAACGTTTACAGCAACTAGGAGATAGCCAATGAAACCCAGATTAAAGATGCGTTTGGGCGATCTGTTAGTTCAAGAATCCATTATTACCGAAGAGCAGTTGCAGCAAGCCTTGGGCGAGCAGCGAAAGACGGGCCATAAACTTGGCCGAACCCTGATTGAGCTGCGCTCTATTACCGAAACTCAACTACTGCAATTTTTGTCGCAGCAGTTAAATCTACCGCTGCTGGATATCAGCAAACGCCCAATTCCCACCGAGGTGGTGAATCTGATCCCTGAGGTGCAAGCAAGGCGTTTTCGTGCCCTTGCGGTTGAAGATCGGGGTGATACGGTATTAGTGGCCATGAGCGATCCGGCGGATTTGCAGGCGCTCGACCATTTAGAAAGCTTAATTGCGCCGAAAAAGCTCAGTGTCGCAGTCGCACCCGAGCAGCAATTACTGCAAGCCTTCGATAATCTGTATCGCCGCACCGACCAAATCGCGCAAATCGCTGGTAAGCTTGAAGAGGAATATGCTGCAGATCAAATGTTTGATTTGGCGAGCCTGACCTCGGGCGATAGCGATAATGAAACCACAGTGGTTAAGTTGCTGCAGTCGATTTTTGAAGATGCGGTGCAAATGCGCGCCTCGGATATTCATATTGAGCCCGGCGAAAAAGCCCTGCGGATCCGCCAACGTATCGATGGCCAGTTACACGAGACCATTCTAAATGAAGTCAATATCGCAGCGGCCTTAGTACTGCGGCTTAAGCTTATGGCTGGGCTGGATATTTCTGAAAAACGTCTGCCGCAGGATGGGCGTTTCCATATGGAAATTAAGGGCCACAAGATTGACGTGCGGATGTCGACCATGCCGATTTACCACGGCGAATCTGTGGTGATGCGTCTACTCGACCAATCCGCAGGCTTGTTGACCTTAAATGAGACGGGGATGCCGCCACATATTTTGGCGCGTATTCGTAAACAGATTAAACGTCCCCACGGCATGTTGCTGGTGACAGGGCCTACGGGTAGCGGTAAAACCACCACCTTGTATGGCATCTTAAGTGAGCTCAATACTGCGGATCGTAAAATTATCACGGTAGAAGATCCGGTCGAATACCAATTGCCAAGGATCAACCAAGTTCAAGTTAACCATAAGATTGGACTCGATTTTTCGAACGTGCTGCGCACTACTTTGCGTCAAGACCCGGACATTATCATGGTCGGTGAGATGCGTGACCAAGAAACCGTTGAGATTGGTCTAAGGGGCGCACTTACGGGTCACTTTGTGTTATCCACATTGCACACTAACGATGCGGTAACCAGCGCGCTGCGTTTACTCGATATGGGCGCCGCCAGTTACTTAGTGGCGAGTGCGTTAAGGGTGATTATTGCCCAGCGTTTAGTGCGCCGCGTGTGCCATAACTGCGGGGTGGAATATCAGCCTACGGCGCAGGAAAAAGCCTGGCTGAATAGTGTGAGTCGTCAGGACTTTTCATCGGCCAAGTTCCGCATTGGCACGGGCTGCCAAAGCTGCAATGGCAGTGGTTATCGCGGCCGTATCGGTATTTTTGAGATCCTCGAGTTGGATGAAAAGATGATCGATGCGATGCGTACCGGTAATCCACAGGATTTTGCCCGTGCAGCCCTGCAAAGCCCAAATTTTACTCCACTCGCCGAGTCAGCACTGCAATATTTGAGCGAGGGCATGACGACCATTGAAGAGGTGGCTAAGCTAGTTGAGGATGTGAGTGAGTCGCAGGTGCCACTCTCGCGGGATATTATCAGTCAGCAAGGCGTTGAGGCGTAATTATGCCGGTTTATCAATACCGTGGACGCAGTGGACAAGGTCAGGCCGTAACGGGTCAGCTCGATGCTGCCTCAGAAAGTGCTGCTGCCGATATGCTGTTAGCGCGCGGCATTATTCCCTTGGAAGTCAAAGCGGCAAAGGTGACGAAGTCATTTTCACTGATACAGCTCTTTGGTAGTAAAGTCGGCTTAGATGAACTGCAAATTTTTACCCGGCAAATGTATTCGCTAACGCGCTCGGGGATCCCAATTCTGCGCGCCATTGCGGGATTATCCGAAACTGCCCACTCCCAACGGATGAAGGATGCACTGAATGATATTTCAGAGCAGTTAACTGCTGGGCGCCCGCTGTCGTCAGCTATGAATCAACATCCAGATGTGTTTGATTCTCTGTTTGTTTCTATGGTTCATGTGGGTGAAAACACTGGTAAGTTAGAGGATGCTTTTATTCAGCTCTCGGGCTATATCGAGCGTGAGCAGGAAACCCGCCGCCGGATTAAGGCCGCGATGCGTTATCCGATATTTGTATTGATTGCCATTGCGTTGGCCATGGTGATTTTAAATATCATGGTGATCCCAAAATTTGCCGAAATGTTTGCCCGTTTCGGTGCCGACTTACCTTGGGCGACTAAGGTGTTGATTGGCACATCTAACTTATTTGTTCACTACTGGCCTTTGATGTTACTGCTACTACTCGGAACTATTATTGGGATCCGTTATTGGCACCATACGGAAAAAGGTGAAAAACAATGGGATCAGTGGAAATTACATATTCCCGCCGTGGGTTCGATTATAGAGCGCTCGACTCTTTCCCGTTATTGCCGCAGTTTTTCGATGATGTTAAGTGCGGGCGTGCCGATGACGCAGGCGCTTAGCCTGGTCGCCGATGCGGTAGATAATGCGTATATGCACGACAAAATTGTCGGGATGCGCCGTGGTATAGAGTCAGGCGAATCTATGCTGAGGGTATCGAATCAAAGCAAATTGTTTACGCCACTGGTACTGCAAATGGTCGCCGTCGGTGAAGAAACCGGCCAAATTGACCAACTGTTAAATGATGCCGCCGATTTTTACGAAGGTGAGGTTGACTATGACCTTAAAAATCTTACCGCTAAGTTAGAGCCGATTTTAATCGGTATTGTGGCCGTTATTGTGTTGGTACTGGCGCTAGGTATTTACCTGCCGATGTGGGATATGCTCAATGTGGTTAAAGGCGGGAAGTAATGCCAAGTCGAGAGTTTAACTCAATTAGGGTCAAATAGATGCAGAGCCAACAGAAGGCTGAAAGCAATCTGTTACGGGTTTATGGGCGGCTCGTTAGCTTGACCTTGGTGCTGATTATTCTCGCGGTGATTGGGGTTAAATATTTTACCGCTATGCCACAACTTGCCGCCCGAAGTGTGGAGGTCGAACATAGTCGCTTCTTAAATGTGTTGGCTATGGTGCGCTCCCAGTGGCTATCCCTTGGCAAACCACAACAAATGCGACTAGATTGGGAAGTGTTTAATGAGCAAAACACTCATAATGAGCAGCAAACGCTGGTGATCATGAGCGCGCAGGGATGGCCGCAACCGACCGAACTTAGTGACCAAGGTTGCCAAGCCTTATGGTGGCAACTCATGGGGCAGGAGGCGGCGGATAACTCCCTCATTGGTAGCTATTTTCTCAAGGATAATAGCTGCCGTTATCGCTCACAAAATGGGGATAGTATTGGCTATCAACTAAACTCTGGCAGGGTCATTTTTTTGACGAACTCCTAAAATATTGTTAAGTAACGGGCTTTTATAAACTGATTTAGCTGTTAGAATGGACTTTCATCAAGTAGGGGGAAACTAATGAAGACTAAACAAAATGGTTTTTCATTGATTGAACTGGTCATAGTGATCGTCATTTTGGGTCTGTTAGCGGCAACGGCAATCCCACGTTTTTTAAACGTCACCGATGATGCTGAAGATGCCAGTGTGGACGGTGTGGCGGGTGGTTTATCTACAGCCGTGAGTTTTGTGCGTTCACAATGGGAAGTCGATGGTCGCCAAAATAGCAGTGTGATCTTAGATGGTACTTCTGTTTCACTCGACCCACGTTTTGGCTATCCAACGGGTACCTCTGGTACCGATGCAACGGCGATGACGGATGCAAGCTGTCAACAGGTATTCAATACGGTATTGCAAAGTGCGCCGCGTAATGTGCTCTATTCGCAAGATGCGCGAAATCAACGTTATACCGTACGCGTTATCGATGGTGCGGGTGGCAGTACTAATTCAATTGCGGGTACAGCAGTGAGCGGTTTGGATTTATGTGTTTATCACCAAGTGGCCTCTCTGGTGTTAAACCAAAATACAGGTGTGCCAACTCCAGCACCAGATTTATCAACCACAGGCGCTAAAGGCGTGGTTTATAATCCAGGTACAGGCAAAGTATTAAGTTTCACTCAAACACCATTTACGCCTTAATTTAATGTTTTAATTGGTTTATCTTTTAATTAGTTTTAGTTAATTGGTTCTCAAAAAAGGGTAGTTTTATATGAAAAGACAACAAGGTTTTACCTTAATCGAATTAGTCGTAGTGATCATTATCTTAGGTATTCTTGCTGTCACAGCAGCACCTAAGTTTATTAATCTGCAAGGTGATGCGCGTGCGTCTGCATTACAAGGTCTAAAAGGTGCAATTCAAGGTGCAAATAGTTTAGTGTTTTCTAAAGCGGCATTAGCTGGTAAAGAAAAGGGATCACAACCAACCTTTTCGTTGGGAGACACTGGAACAATCGCAATTCTTGATGGTTATATGCTGGCAACAAAAGCTTCATTAGAAGCTGGTATGGATATTACTTTTGACGCTAAAGCTGATCCTCAGCCTGTTACTGCAGATTGGATTATAGATCCAACAGCTGGTACACCGGGTACTGCTAAGATTTATCAACATGGCGCACCTGCAAATTGTTTTTTAACTTATACAGAAGCAAAAGCGGCTAATACTTCAGCAAATCCAGCCACCCCAGGTGAACTGCCTAAGTATGTAATTACAGATAGCGGTTGTTAATTTGAATTACTGAAGAAGGCCTGCCTAGCAGGCCTTTTTTTTAGGTCAGCTATCTATCGGAGTGTTGGCTGTAATAAAATGAATTTGTTAATTATTTCTTTTGTTTAGGTGAAATATTTGCCTTACGAATCAAGTTGGCAGAAACTGAACCTAGAACCTAGAACCTAGAACCTAGAACCTAGAACCTAGAACCTAGAACCTAGAACCTAGAACCTAGAACCTAGAACCTAGCATCACGGCAAAGCGGACAATGCGTAGATTTTCCACCGGCAGACAGTTTGGGTTTACCTTAGTCGAACTTGTGACCACTATTATCCTGATTGGGATTTTGTCGGTGACGGTATTGCCGCGCTTATTTAGCCAGTCATCCTACAGTGCCTTTAGCTTGCGTAATGAGTTTATGGCCGAGCTGCGCCAGGTTCAGCAAAAAGCCTTAAATAATACCGATAGATGTTACCGCGTAGTCGTTTCAGCGACAGGCTATCAAGTGAGTCAGTTTGCCAGTCGCGATAGCACTGGTTGTACGGGCACGCCTTTATCTCCTAACCCTTTATCCAGCCAAGCTTTTCAAGGTGGCGCGCAGTTAGCTCTTATCAGTAACAATGCCAAGAGCTTTTATCTTGATTTTGATATCAATGGTCGAGCGTCGCTTGCGTGTAATGGGCCATGTATCAATGTGATTGCCAATGACACTGTGGCGATTAATATCTCCAGCGAGGGCTATATTTATGCGAATTAACCCTCGGCTGTTTTCGATAAGTACATCAATAAAAGCATCCTCAAAAGCTAAACCACAACAAGGGTTTACTTTAATCGAATTAGTGGTCGGCATGTTAGTCATTGCCATCGCTATTGTGATGCTCAGTAGCATGTTATTTCCGCAGGCGGATCGCGCCGCCAAAACTTTACACCGAGTAAAAAGTGCCGAGCTTGCCCATTCGGTAATGAATGAGATTTGGGGCAAACGTTATGATCAAAACACCAATGCCAATGGCGGAGTGCCGGCTTGCGGGAGTCCATTAGGCAGTAGTTGCTCGGCCGTCTTAGGGCCAGAGGCGGGAGAGGGACGCAACGATTTTAACGATGTGGATGACTATCACGGCTTAACCCAACACGCCACAATGCTCAATTCCAGCCAAACTTATGCAGAGGCCTATCCCAACTATCAACTAAGTGTCACTGTCGCCTTTGGGCCAGCGTCTAATACCAAGTTAGTGACCATTAATGTCACCACGCCAGATAACGAAGTGATCACTTACAATTTGGTAAGGAGCAATTACTAATGCGCTCTTTATCAATGAAGCGTAAGCATTTATGCGCAAAGGGTTTTACCTTAGTTGAAATGGTCACTGTGATCCTGATCTTAGGCATTCTAGTGGTCGGGGTGAGTAGCTTTATTATTTTCGGCACGCGGATTTTTGTGGAGTCGAGTTCGGTCGATCAAGTGCTAAGCCAAAGCCGCTTTGCCATTGAGCGTATGACCCGCGAGCTGCGTAGCGCAGTGCCTAATAGTGTGCGACTCAATGGTAATGGCTTAACCTATCAGTGTGTTGAATTTGTCCCTATTGAGACGAGTACCACCTATTTAGCAATGCCGATTGCGCCGAGTACAGCAGCGCTAACGGGCACTGTGATTTTAGATAATCTGACCAGTAAGATTGCAGCGAACCAATATGTGTGGATTTATCCTTTAACCGATAGTGATGTGTATAACAGCGCGAGACAAAAACGCGCACAGATTAACACCGTTAGCAGCGCCGCAAACCAAGTGACCTTAACCTTTACGGCCAATACGAGGTTTGCCGAAGCCTCTCCGCGGCAGCGGATCTATTTTGCTTCAGCACCTGTGAGTTATTGCTTTGAGAAAGCCTCATCGGGCAATGAGTTAACCTTAACGCGTTATACTGGCTATGGGTTGAATGCCAGCCAGCCAACACCTTCGGATATGAGTTCGGGCGTGCTAATGGCACAGAGCGTGGCTAATGTGTTGAGTAATAACGCCGATTTACCGTTGATTTTAACGCCGTCGAGCCTAGTTAATAATGCGATGGTGCACCTACAACCACGGTTTAATGTCAACGGCGAGACATTTCAATATCGACATCAAGTGCAGGTGATTAATGTCCCTTAACTTAGTTAGCCTATCGCGCTCAGAGTATTGTCAGTCTTCGGTTCGGCGCCAAGCAGGTAGCGCCTTAGTCATCGGTATTTTTGTTATTACCGTGATGTTTCTATTGGCCGCCGCCTTAATCAACATAGTCGAAGATGCCGATAGCGGATTAACTCAAGAGGTGTGGGGAACCCGGGCTTTAGCCGCGGCGAATAGCGGTGCCGATGCCGCATTAGCGCAATTATTCCCATTGAATGCGCCTGCCAACGCTACGGCGACTTGTACCAGTGTTGCAAACTCTTGGACGCCGCCCGATGTGGTGGGCTTTCATGCCTGTAGCGTCAGTTTAAGCTGCACATCCTATGCAGTTGGCGCTGTCACTCAATATCGGATCAATAGTAAAGCGGTGTGTGAGAGTGGTGATACTCGTGTGAGCCGTCAAGTAGAGGTAGAAGCCCGTGGTTAGACTTTTGATGATATTAAACTTGGCACTACGTTTTCAAACTCATTATATGCGTGGCTTATCGTCTAATTTACTGCTTATATTTTTTATTCTTACCTCATCGCCAACTTATGCTGCAATTGATTGCAATAGTGTATTTCCTGGGCCAATACAGAGTTTTAGTAGTACCGGCGAACTCTATATGCAAAGCGGTGCGCTCATTGAAAATTATAATGTTTTAGATGTTTGCTTTAAAACGGTAAAAAATTACCATGAAATGAATGCGAATGCTTGTGGTATAGGGAGGTGTCAGATTTCGGGGACTCCCAGTTTGGCAAGGGCAGCACCCACTTTTGTCAGTAGCTCTACCTCTGCAACCAATACTGTAGCCAATTGGACAACGCCTTCTGTAGAGCTTGGAACGACAGCGGGTTATGGTCAACGATTTAATAGTAGTCGTTGGGATATAGGTACATTAACGATTAATACAGGCGGTAATGTCACCGTATCTGATGCTTATTCAACATATGTTATAAAAGATCTGACGTTTTATAATGCAGCGACCATGACCTTAAAGGCTGGTAAAACTTATATTATTGATGGCGATCTTAACCTGAATTCAGGTACGTTAAATATAGTGGGTACAGGCGATACCAAACTGTATATTAAAGGTAATTTTACCATTGCTCTCTCATCAGTTTTTAATGCGCCCACCTCTGTTGATGTATACGTAGGCAATAGGCTAGAAGTACAAAGTAACGCTCAGATTCAAGGGAGCTACTATGTCGCCGATAATGCGACGTTACTCAATAGTGCGGTATTGGTAGGTAGACTCAGTGCTAAAAACGTCACCCTAGGCAGCAATAGTAAGGTGATTTATGATGCCGGTGCACCTGTCTTACAATGCTTTAATGATACTTTTTCCCAAAGTGCATTAAGCAGTGACTGGGTCGTTTCCCGCAGTAGCGGCACTTTTACGCCATCGATTCGTAGTGGCCGTTTACGCTTAACTGAAGCTTCATCTAATCAATCCACCGCATCGACCTATCAACGATTATTCCCTGCCGCGGCAAACTTAGTGGAGATCCAGTTTGATCATTATGCCTATGGTGGCAATGGTGCCGACGGTATTGCGTTAGTGTTATCTGATGCCGCGATCACTCCCCAGCCTGGTGCCTTTGGTGGTCCCTTAGGTTATGGATTCAAGCCCGGTATTAGCGGATTTGCGGGGGGCTGGCTAGGTATTGGGATCGATGAGTTTGGCAACTTTTCCGGTGAAGGCGGGAGCATAAATCTTTCGGGACAACGGCGTCAGTCAGTTGCTGTTCGCGGTTCTGGTTCAGGCACATCCGGTTACCGTTATTTGCGTGGGACTTGTAATAATGGCACGACCAATACCAGTGGTAACTGTTTATCTCCCACGGTCGATGGCAACAATGTGTCACCAGCACATAGATATAAAATCACTATCGACTCGCAGGTATCCGGTCAGTCGATGGTGAAGATTGAACGTAATACGGGTTCGGGATTTGTCACCTTAATTCCCGCTTTTAATGCCATCGCGCAAACGGGACAAGCGGCAACACCGAGTGATTTCTTACTCTCGCTTACAGGGTCAACCGGTGGCTCGAATAACAACCATGAAATTGATAACGTTCAGATTTGTGCGTTGAAATCTAATCCTATTGGCGCGCAAATCGATCATTTTGAGTTTGACCATACGGGTCAGGGGTTAACCTGTAATCCCGAAACTGTGACAATTCGAGCCTGTGCAAACGCCAGTTGTAGCCAGCTTTTTACTGACCCTTTGACGGCGACCTTGCTACCTGAATTCGCCTCCGAAGGCGTATGGATTGGTGGTAATCAGGTGAGCTTTAGTGGGGGTACTACGCAATTACAATTACGGCGCAATACTGCTGGCATTGTGACTTTAGGTGTAAAAGGTTCGAGCCCGACAACCAAACCTTTAAGTAAAACCCTTTGCCGTATCGGAAATGGTGGCCTGAGTGAAAACAACTGTTCACTCACCTTTGCCGACAGTGGTTTTGTCTTCGATGTGCCTGATAAGCGTGCGAATCGCCCCGAGCAGGTAGTAGTTAAGGCTGTGAAAAAATCTGATGTGACTCAGCAGTGTGTTCCAAGCTTCCAAAGTCAGACTAAGACGCTGAATTTCTGGAGCAGTTATCAGACCCCAAGTGCGCCTATCTCGCCGAAAGCCGTCACGATCAACAATACGGCAATTAGTAGCTCGAGCGCCTCGCCAACGGCGCTGAGTCTGTTATTTGATACGAACGGACAAGCAAATATTGCGGTGAATTATCCCGATGCGGGTAAATTACAGCTCGATGCGCAATATATTGGTAGTGGTAATGAACAAGGTCTAGTCATGACAGGCTCCGATCAGTTTGTCAGTGTGCCGGCAGGATTATGTGTCAAAGCCGTGGATGCCAGTGCTAGCTGTCCAAGTGCGGATATGAGCTGTAATGCTTACCGTAAAGCGGGGCAGAATTTCGGTATGACAATACAAGCTATGGCTTGGGAAAAAGATGGCGATACGGATTTTTGTTCGGGCAACTTATCAACTCCTAACTTTAGCGACCAAGCCATGAAGCTTATCAGTAAAGTTGTGGCACCAAGTATCGCCAGTGGTGGCCATGATGGGGTGTTAGGCGTCACTTCCTATAGCCATACCGCGCAAACTAATAATCTCAACACCATCAGTAATCAAAGTATTAGCGAAGTTGGCGTATTTCAAATTACGGCGCAGGCGAGTCCTAATTATCTTGGCTCAGCCAGCAGTTTGAATATTCCGATTGGCTATTCAACCAATATTGGTCGCTTTGTGCCCGATAGATTTTTAGTGGGAGATGTTTCTGTCTTACCTGCCTGTGGCAGTTTTAGTTATATGGATCAACCTTTTCCTATGTCAATGAGCATCAAAGCCTTGAATATCGGCGGCGCGGTGACACAAAACTATTTCCCACCATTCTCCCTTGCGACCGCGAAATTGGTCGGAGAAAACAATAACAATGGTGTCGATTTACAGAGTCGCTTAAGTGCCTTGCCTGTAAAGGTTGATAGTTGGAGTCAGGGTGTGGCGATGGTCGATGGTACTTATCGCGCTTATTTAAACCGAGTAACCCCAAATGTGACGACGAATCTTTATCAAGACGGTCCCTTCGAGCTGCTCGATATTGGCGTGCAGTTGCTGGATAACGATCCTCGGCCAAATGGACTTTACAGCTATGTGGCCTTACCGGATATGGATGCGGCATCTTCGGGCGCTTGCACTAACTGTAATGCTAAGAAAATCACCACTCAACTCCTACGCCACGGCCGAGTGGTGATGGATAACACCTATGGCCCAGAGACTGAAATCCTTAAAATGCCGACAAGAGCTGAGTATTGGAATGGCACTAGTTGGGTAATAAATGGAAATGATAGCTGCACCATTGCCACTTATGGTTTAGGTTCGCAGGTGGATAATGCAGGCCTTGGCTACAATTTTGACCCGGATTTAGCCACGGGGCAGAGTATTACTCGCACTGGTGCATCTTCAGCATTTCAAGCGGGGCAATTTGATTTGCTGTGGCGAGCTCTCACCTCTAGTGGCAACTTATATCGCGGTCAAGTGACCGCGCCTTTAGACGTACCGACTTGGTTAGAATGGTATTGGAACTGGAATGGGGTGTCTCCAACCAGCTTATCCGATCCCCGTGCGAGTGCATTTTTTGGGCGTTACCGTGGTCATGACAGAATCATCTACTGGCGAGAAGTTAATTAGTGGGGTAGATCGATTTTGCTGAATTGGAATTAGTCCGTAGTGATTTATCGTTATGCGATGCGTTTTGTTGCATGAACTCAAAGCATCATGCTAAGGCTAAAATGCAAGATACAGGTTTTACGCATGTTGCCAGCTTGTATTAAATGGGGTTTTGGGTTGTTTGATTTTTGTTCAATAAGGCGCGTTTATCGATTAAATAGTGTTTTTGAGTGGTCTATTTGAAAAAAAATCACTCCATTAGCGATTGTTAACCTCAACGGTCTTGTGGAATCAGGGTGGCATTGATAAAGTTAGCTGATTTTTCTTTTCTTCTGACTCCACAGAATACAGGCTAGTTACATGTTCAAGAAGCTGCGTGGCATTTTTTCTAATGATCTATCGATCGATTTGGGTACAGCTAACACCTTAATTTATGTTCGTGATGAAGGCATCGTCCTCAATGAGCCTTCAGTTGTTGCTATACGTGGCGAGCGTAACAGCTCTGGTCAGAAATCTGTAGCGGCTGTAGGTACAGAAGCTAAACAGATGTTAGGCCGTACTCCTGGCAATATTCAAGCAATCCGTCCAATGAAAGACGGTGTGATTGCAGACTTTTATGTGACAGAGAAAATGTTGCAGCACTTTATTAAGCAAGTGCATAACAACAGCTTTTTTCGCCCAAGCCCACGTGTTTTAGTCTGTGTTCCCGTTGGCGCAACGCAAGTTGAACGCCGTGCAATCCGCGAGTCAGCCATGGGCGCGGGTGCCCGTGAAGTGTATTTGATTGAAGAACCAATGGCCGCGGCTATCGGTGCTGGTTTACCTGTGTCTGAAGCCACTGGTTCAATGGTTGTTGATATCGGTGGTGGTACCACTGAAGTTGCCATTATCTCCTTGAATGGTGTGGTATATTCTTCTTCTGTGCGTATTGGCGGTGACAAGTTTGATGATGCCATCATCAATTATGTTCGCCGTAATTACGGTAGTTTGATTGGTGAAGCGACCGCTGAGCGTATCAAACACACTATCGGTACTGCTTATCCAGGTGATGAAGTATTAGAGATTGAAGTCCGTGGTCGTAATTTGGCCGAAGGTGTACCTCGTAGCTTTACGCTCAACAGCAACGAAATTTTAGAAGCGTTGCAAGAACCATTATCGGGCATTGTGAGTGCGGTTATGGTGGCACTAGAGCAATCACCACCAGAATTAGCTTCTGATATCTCTGAGCGCGGCATGGTGTTAACCGGTGGTGGCGCCTTATTGCGTGATTTAGACCGTTTATTGATGCAAGAAACGGGAATTCCAGTCATGGTGGCGGATGATCCATTGACCTGCGTAGCGCGCGGTGGTGGTAAAGCCCTTGAAATGATTGATATGCACGGCGGCGATCTGTTCTCCGAAGAAACCTAATCTAACTTCGGTATAGGGCGGCTAATCACCGCCTTAGCTTTCCTATGAAGCCAATTTTTGTTCGTGGTATTTCGAACCAGTTCCGTTTAACACTGGCAATTATCCTGTCGGTGATTTTGCTTGCGGCAAATCACCGCCTTGAGCCTGCCCGTGAATCCCTTTCATCCGCTTTAAGCCCTATTCAATACCTCGCGAGTGTCCCCAGTGCGATCCTCGATTGGTCTTCTGAGAGTTTTGCGACCCGCAATATGTTGGCGTTGCAAAATAAAGAGCTGTTAAGGCAACAATTATTAATGAGTGAACGCTTACAGCGTTTCGAGCATTTACGTCAGGAAAACGAACGCTTACGCGCCTTGCTAGGTTCGCCTGCCTATCAGGATTCTCTCAAGATGGTTGCAGAGGTCATGGAGGTTGCCAGCGATCCTTCCCATCATTATGTGGTTTTAAACCGAGGTTCCCGCAGTGGTGTCTTTGTTGGTCAGCCTGTTGTGGATGCGCAAGGTGTGGTGGGGCAAGTTGTGCAGGTCAGTGAGATGACTAGCCGAGTGTTACTACTGTCTGATGTGTCCCATGGCTTACCCGTACGGATTACCCGTAATGATGTGCGCCTTGTCGCCAACGGGACGGGGGAACTTGATGAAATTGAGTTACGCCATGTTGCCAAGAGTACCGATATTCGTGTGGGCGACCTACTGGTCACTTCTGGCTTAGGTAACCGCTTCCCTGAAGGGTATCCGGTTGCGCGGGTAGTGGAAGTCTTTACCGAAGATGGCCAAAGTTATGCGCGAGTCACGGCTCAGCCACTGGCGGCACTCGACCGTATTCGTTATCTCCTGTTAATTTGGCCATCGCCAGATTCGGGTGTGACACTGCCTAATCAAGTGCCAGTACCGGCCGCAGATCATCCTGCACAAGACGTTAAGCCTGATACCAGTAATGGAACGCCAACGACTCAAGGCGGTACTCAGGGCACAAATGTCAATGTGGTACCCAGTAATCCCAATGCAGCATCCAGTAACGCTAATGGGGCATCTAACGCTGCTACTACCCAACCGCCAGCAGAGGTGCACTAATGAGTTTACAAGCTGCTAATGGACGCATCGCGGTTTGGCTAACCCTATTTGTTGGGCTCTTAAGCCAAATTATGCCACTGCCAGTAATTGTTGAGGCCTGGCGTCCTGATTGGTTACTGATGATTTTGATCTATTGGTCCATTGCGTTGCCCCACAGATATAACATTCTGACGGCTTGGGTTATGGGCTTAGCTCTCGATATTCTCTTGGGCGCGACTTTAGGTGTTCGATCTTTGGCAATGTCGTTGGTGATTTATATTGCTATTTTACATTGTCAGCGTTTACGTAACTTCCCGAAATGGCAACAGTCGCTGGTCATAATGCTGTTAATTGCTATCTATCACCTCATTGTTTATTGGGTTGAGTTTGTGATGGATGGCGCAACATTCCACTCTGAACTGTTTTTGCCTGCACTATCGGGCCTCGTTTTTTGGCCTTGGATTTTTTGGATTTTACGTCGCATTCGACGTCATTATAAGGTTCGTTAGTTGTGAATTTAGTTTTAGCCTCGACATCGCCGCGCCGGAAAGAATTACTGACTCATATTGGATTCGGACGGGCTGATTTTACGTTTGCGCAAGTAGCACCAGATATTGACGAAACTCCGAAGACAGGAGAGTTACCACGGGATTATGTTCAGCGCCTTGCGGCTGAAAAGGCCCAGGCTGGGCTTGCATTATGCTCAGGTATGTCACAGCCTGCTGTATTAGGTTCTGATACTATCGTGGTGCTTGAAAATGAAATATTAGGTAAGCCAGTTGATGAGGCCGATGCCAAGCGGGTACTACGTGCGCTTTCTGGAAGAGCACACATTGTGATGACCGCCGTCGCCTTAGCAAGTGTCAATCATACCGCAGTGCGTTTAGTTGAAACCTTAGTGCGTTTTTGTGTGCTTTCTGATGCAGATATCGATGCCTATGTTGCCTCACAAGAGCCCATGGATAAAGCGGGCAGCTATGGGATCCAAGGATTAGGTGGCTGTTTTGTCGAGTCAATTGATGGTAGTTACTCCTGTGTTGTCGGTTTGCCATTAGTCGAAACTCGCCAACTCTTATCTGAGGCGGGCATTATCTAGTCTGCGGTATTGGTTTTCAGGCTTAAAACATACTGAGATTAATTTAATTTCCCTAATGGGGTGAGTCGTGAATACCAGTCGCTTAAATCCGAATAAAATTCAGCGCAAGATGGGTTCAGAATTACTGATTAATGTAACCCCGTCTGAGGCGCGCGTTGCCTTGGTCGAGCACGGCGTGCTGCAAGAAGTCCATATTGAACGGCGCATGAAGCGTGGTTTGGTGGGCAATATTTATAAGGGCAAAATCAGCCGTGTGTTGCCCGGCATGCAAGCCGCCTTTGTGGATATTGGCTTAGATAAAGCCGCGTTTCTACATGCCTCCGACATAGTGCCGCATACCGAATGCGTCGCCGATGTGGAGAAGGGCCATTTTGTTGTCCGTGATATCGCCGAGCTGGTTCGCCAAGGGCAAGATATTATGGTGCAAGTGGTGAAAGACCCTCTGGGCACTAAAGGTGCGCGCCTAACCACAGATATCACACTGCCCTCCCGTTATTTGGTGTTTATGCCTGGCTCGAGCCATGTTGGGGTGTCCCAGCGGATTGAGCAGGAAGAAGAGCGTAGTCGTCTTAAAAAAATCACTCTGCCATTCGTCGATGAAGACGGCGGCTTTATTATCCGCACCGCCGCCGAGGGCGTAGGTGAGGACGAACTTGCCCAAGATGCGGCTTTTTTGCGCCGAGTATGGTCTAAGGTCTCCGAGCGGCGTCAGCGCCGTGGCGTAGCATTACTCTATCAAGATCTGGCCCTGCCGGTGCGCATTGTGCGCGACTTTGTCGGCACCGAATTAGACCGAATTCAAGTCGATTCGCGCCGCACCTTTGCCGAGCTGCAAGCCTTCGCCCAAGAGTTTATGCCGGAAATCGCTGACAAGATTGAGCACTATTCTGGCCCTGCGCCGATTTTCGATTTGTACGATGTCGAAAATGAAATCCAGCGCGCTCTGGGACGTAAGGTGGAGCTTAAATCTGGCGGTTATCTGATTATCGATCAGACTGAAGCTATGACTACGGTCGATATCAACACTGGTGCCTTTGTGGGCCACCGTAATCTTGAAGAAACCATCTTTAACACTAACCTTGAAGCCACCCAAGCGATTGCACGGCAACTGCGGCTGCGAAATCTCGGCGGCATCATCATTATCGACTTTATCGATATGCTGAGCGACGAGCATAAAACGCGGGTACTCAATAGCTTAAATAGTGCGCTCGCCAAGGACAGAGTTAAGACCAATGTCAGTGGTTTCTCTGGGTTGGGTCTAGTTGAAATGACCCGTAAGCGCACCCGCGAGAGCCTAGAGCATGTGCTATGCAGTGAGTGTCCAGCCTGTCAGGGCACGGGTAGCATGAAGACGGTAGAAACTGTCTCTTATGAAATCTTCCGCGAAATTATTCGCTTGAATCGGGCCTATGACGCCGACGAGTTTTTGCTTTACTGCTCGCCCGCTGTCTATAACAGCTTAAGTGGAGATGAAAGTCATTTGGTCGCCGAGCTTGAAGTTTATATAGGTAAGCGTATTCGCCTGCAAAATGAGCCTATGTATTCCCAGCATAAATACGACGTGGTGATGATGTAGTGGCAACGCTTTTTACTGCTAAAAAACTAAGCCGTTTTTGCTGGCAATTACTGGCACTGATCTTAGTCTTGTTTGCCTTGACGGTAAGCTTGATCCGTGGATTATTGCCTCAGGTCGATGAAGTACGCCAGCAGTTAGTTGAGTATGTAAAAAGCGAATATCAAATTGATATCCAAGTTGGCGAGTTATCCGCCCACTGGCAGGCCTTTGGCCCAGCGGTAACGGTTGATAATCTAGTGATCCCTACGCAGGACAAGCTCCCTGTTACCGTGTTGGTGAAGCATGTCCAAATCAAATTGGATTTTTGGCAATCGCTACTGACCACCAGTCCACGCATTGAAGATGTCAATTTCGATGGTGTTCATATTGCCCTCGATATCGATAAATTATCGGGTAATAAGGCGCAGGGGGCGGCCAATCAAACGGCGCAAACCGATTGGTTGTATAAGCTGCTCTTAAAGCAGCTCGAGCGTTTCTCGCTGACGGATGCTTCGGTGCAACTGCTTAGCTTGCAACATGAATATCGACCCATTCATATTCGTCACCTCAATTGGCGTAATAGTGGTGAGCGCCACCGCGGCGCGGGGGAGATTTACCTCGATAACAATACCTTGGTTAAGGAATCGCTCAGCCTGCAACTCGATATTAACGGCGATGCTACAGCGCCCGAGAGTTTAACTGGACAAGTTTATCTGGCGGCTCAGTCCTTAGATTTGGGCGAATGGGCATCACGCCAACCTAATCCCTATGATCCAAGCAAAAAACTGCCCTTAGAAGGGATAGTCAATCTTAAGGCGTGGTTTGATTTTGCCCATCGAAGTTTACGTTCTGGACTCGTGCAGTTTGAGCCAAGTTGGTTGCAATGGTCGATGCAAGGTCAACCGCAAAAGTTTGAGATCCAGTCCGGTAGCATTCATTGGGAGCCAAACGCGGCAGGTTGGGAGATCAGCAGCACTCATTTGGATTTTGTCACCAATGGAGTGCATTGGCCCGAGCTGAAGTTTGCGGCCAAGCAGCAAGACGATGCTTTATATGCCTATGTTAGCCGTTTGGATTTACCGACCTTATTTCCACTCTTGCCATTATTTCCGGGTGTCGATTTAGCCGTATTGCAGCAATGGTTTCAGCTCGCGCCCGAGGGTAGCGTCGGACCGATTCGTCTCTATCAAGCGGCAGATCAGCCTTTGCTCGCAAGCACTAGCGTTAAGCAATTGCACTGGCAGAAAGTGGAAGGAATACCCAATATCAACCCCTTGGATCTGAAGTTGCAATGGCAGGATGAAAAGTTAATTTTTTCGCTTCCCGAGCAAACTTATACCTTCGATTTTGGCGATCAATTTTCAGCGCCTTTAGTGCTGCATGGCGCGGCGTTAACCGGTGCCTTCGATACCCAAAGGGCAACCTTATCTGTGCCTCAGGTGCAGTTCGAAAACGACGATATTGGTCTTGCTGCTGCTCTAAAGCTGGATTTTAGCGCTGCTACCAGTATGTCCCTTGCCGCCAATGTTGAAGTCAAAAATGCCGCCAATGCGGATAAATACTTCCCGATCAAAGCCATGGGCGAGTCACTGGTTGAGTATCTGGATGGTGCGATTAAAGCGGGGCAGAGTCAAAACGCCCAAGTATTATGGCAGGGGGCATTATCGAGTTTTCCCTTTGAGGATAATAGCGGTGTGTTCCAAGCGGCATTTACCTTAAACAATGCCGAATACCAATTCCAACCAGATTGGCCCGCAGTCACTGATCTTTCCCTCGATGCCTTGTTTGAAAATGCCCGCATGGATATCTGGGTTAACCAAGGAAAGTTGATGAATGTGGTTGCCGATGGTGCCCACGTGTTTATTCCCGAGTTAGGCGAGCATTCGCTGTTAAAAATTCAGGCCGATCTTGCGACCCAAGGCAGTGCTGCGACTCAAGTGCTACAGGCTTCTCCCCTTGCCGATACTGTGGGCAAAACCTTAAAGGTTGTGCAAGTGCAGGGCGCGATAACGGGGAATTTAGATATTAGTATTCCCTTGTATGAGGGTGAGGCTGAGGATATCCGCGGTCAAATTATGTTTGATAACACGCCGGTGTTTATTGCGCAGCCAGGGTTACAACTCAAGGCGGTGAAGGGCACAGTGCAATTTGCCAACGAGATAGTCGAAGGCAAAGGGATTAAGTCTCGCCTGTTTGAGCAGCCCTTGGAGTTTAGTTTTGTCACTCAACCCGAAGGTAAAGATTTTGCGCTGAATGTGGATATGAAGAGTCGTTGGGATCTCAGTCGTTTACCCTTAGAGTTACAAAATCCCTTAAGTAAGTTTTACCAAGGTAAAGTCGCTTGGGGCGGTAACTTGAGCATGATATTCGATGAGCAAGGCTATCAAATTCAAGCCAATTTAGGTTCCGATCTGGTCGGTGCCACCTTAACATTACCGGGCATTTTCGCAAAACCTGCTGACGAGCCTAGGCCTTTAATGGCCGAGTTTTCTGGTGATCAGCAGACTTCAACCCTGAGGGTAAAACTCGATAAACAAGCTGAGTTTATTGGCGGCTTTGAGGCTGAAAAAGGTACGCAATTCAATTATTTTGATCTGCTATTAGGGCGACTCTTCGAGGCTACCGAGGTGCCCAATACCGAGCTTGGACACATTAAGATCGATGTAACCAGTGGCAAGTTAGCTAATTGGTTACCCGTAATTAATGCCTTTGTTGCTTCAGATAACAAACCGACTCGCACTGGTATTTTGGTGGAAGAGGCAAATAACGCTAACTTATTCCCTTCAGTGGCTGGGGTTGATGCAAATATCGGCAAGTTTGATTTATTAGGGCAAGGGCTTACAGAGTTGAGACTCAGCGCTAAACCCAATGAAAATGGTTGGCGCTTCGATGCCAAAGCTAGTGAGTTTGAAGGAACGGTAGATTTTTACCCTAATTGGTTGACGCAAGGTTTAAAAGTGACTGCCAGTAAGTTCTATTTTTCACCCAATGTGAAGCCTGAAGGTGAAGCGGATTTTGCGGCGGAGCAGGTGCTCACTAATTTGCCGCCCGTTGCGGTGAATGTAGAGGATTTTCGTTTTTTCGATAAGCCATTTGGCCAGTTAGTGGTGCAAGCAAGTCCGCAAGCCTCGGGTTACCGCATTCAGACGTTATCTTTAACCACTCCTGAGGTGTCTTTGCAGGGGAATGGGATTTGGCAACAGCAGAATGGTCAAAATCAAACCGAGTTATCCGTCAGTTTGAATGCTAGTCAGTTTAGCTATTTGAGTCACCAACTTGGGATCGATCCCGGTGTAAATGAAGCTCCATTGAAGGTGAATGCCGAGCTAGCTTGGCAAGGTGCACCCTATGCGTTTTCCCTTGAAACCTTGAATGGTAAAGTTAAATTTGAATTGGGCAAAGGCCATTTATCCCAAGTGAGCGATAAGGGCGCACGGATTTTCTCACTGTTTAGCCTCGATTCATTAGTACGTAAATTGTCCTTAGATTTCAGTGATGTATTTGGTCAAGGCATGTACTTCAATTCCTTTACCGGTAATCTGCAAATCGATAATGGTGTAGTGAAAACTACGGACACTGAAATGGATGCGATAGCAGGTAATATGAAGGTGCGCGGCTATACGGATCTCACCAGCGAAAGCTTAAATTACGATATCCGTTTTGTGCCGCAACTGGCCTCAAGTGTGCCAACTGTGGTGCTGCTCAGTACCAGTGCGTGGACGCTCGGGCTTGGGGCGTTTGCCTTAACCAAAGTGTTAGAGCCTGTGATTGAGGTGATCTCTGAGATCCGTTTCCGAGTAACGGGCACTATGTCTGAGCCTGTGGTAGAGGAACTGGAACGTAAGAGTAAAGAGATTGAAATCCCCGAGTCGATTCTGCCTATGGTGGGGGGCGAATTGCCAGCGCTAACCGAGGGTGCTGAGCCGAATGATGCGCCACCCGTCAAGAATAGCGCCCCGACCAAGACAGACGATAAGCCGCCCGTCGAGCCCGAAAAAAACAACGAGCAACCTGCGCTAGATGCTGATAAAGCTAAAGAGAAACCTGTAAAAGCTGTTAAGGAAGAGACATCGCCGCAAACGCCGACGCTCCCTAAGGTTGAGCCTGCTGAGCCGCCTAAAGCCGAACCAGAACAACCTAAGCCTGTGAGCCCCAAGGTGGTATTGTCGATAAACACAATTCAAGGAGATAGTCATGCGCATCAGCCTGTTGCAATGTCAGAGCAGTCGCGACGTCAGTGCGAATCTGTTGTTTATCGAATCGCAGCTTGAGGAATTAACCCGTGAGTGCCTGCAATGGGACAAAGATGCCCCGCATTTAGTGGTGTTACCCGAATGCAGTTTATTGTTTGGTGGCCATGAGAGCCAGCAACTAGCCTATGCGGGCGATAGTCATCACAGTCCGTTAAAATCTGCCTTAAGTGCCTTAGCTACGCGCTATCGGGTGTTTATGGTGGCAGGGACGATTCCTGCGCTGGCGGAGGATGGGCGCATCTACAGCCGTTGTTATTTGTTTGATGATAAAGGTGATACCTTAGGGCAATACGATAAACTGCATCTGTTTGATGTGGATGTCGCCGACGGCACTAAGCAATACCGCGAGAGTGAAACCTTCTGCCCCGGCAATCATATCAGTGTCATCGACACCCCTTTTGGCAAAATTGGCTTGACCATCTGTTATGATTTACGCTTTCCGGACTTATTTAGGGCGCTGCGCCTTGCGGGAGCCGAGATTATTACCGTGCCTTCGGCCTTTACTAAGGTCACGGGAGAAGCCCATTGGCAGGTGTTATTACAGGCCAGAGCCATTGAAACTCAATGCTTTATTTTGGCCGCAGCCCAATGGGGCGCCCATAACCAAGGTAGTCGTGAGACCTGGGGGCAGAGCATGGTGATAGGCCCTTGGGGCGAGGTAATTGCCGAGCAGAAAACCGGTACAGGTTGGGTGCATGCCGATATCGATGTGGCCGAGGTGCACAGCATCCGCAGTAAAATGCCCGTGGCGCAACATAATCGCTTTACTGCACCGAACCTTAAACCTTGAACAGATTAAGCCTTCAACAGATTTAGATGAAATAGACTCACAGCGAATTTAAGTTATTTTAAAAATGAGTGAGTTGCCAATTTTAGCCAAGCTTTCAGAGAGAACCGCGATGCCTTTTTTAGCACAAGTAGAGCAAAGTTTATTAAAGGGTGGCTTAGCCCTAGATGGGTTACAAAGTTATTTAAACACCATACATCAACATAAAGTCGATTTTTCCGATCTCTATTTCCAAGGCAGTCGCCACGAATCTTGGGTGCTCGAAGATGGCATTATTAAAGATGGTAGCTTCCATATCGAACGTGGTGTCGGTGTGCGTGCTATCAGCGGCGAGAAAACCGGTTTTGCCTATGCCGATGATATTACGCCAGCGGCCTTAAGCGCTGCGGCCGAGGCGGCGCGCGGTATTGCAGGGGCGGGTGAGCAGGCCAAGGTTCAGGCCTTCAAACGCCGACAAGCCTTGGCGCTGTACGATAGTCTCGACCCTATCGCCGCCATGGAGGAAGTGAAAAAAATCAACCTGCTGAAAGAGGCCGATGCTTATGTTCGTAGCCTCGATAGCCGCATTATTCAAGTGGTGATTAGCCTCGCGGGTGTGCACGAAGAAATCTTGGTCGCTGCCAGCGATGGCACCTTGGCTGCCGATATTCGCCCGTTAGTGCGCTTTAATTGCAGCGTGATTTTAGAAGAAAATGGCAAGCGTGAACGTGGCAGTGCCGGTGGCGGTGGTCGTCACGATTACAGCGTGTTTATGGTAAATGATGAAACCGGTTTATCTATGTGCTTTGCCTTTGCCCGTGAAGCGGTGCGTCAGGCACAAGTTAACCTCAATGCCATCGATGCGCCCGCCGGAGAAATGCCCGTGGTGCTCGGTAATGGTTGGCCAGGCGTGTTATTGCACGAAGCTGTAGGCCATGGTCTGGAAGGCGACTTTAACCGCAAGGGTAGCAGCGCCTTTAGTGGCATGGTTGGCCAGCAAGTGGCGTCGAAACTGGTGACTGTGGTGGACGATGGCACGCTTGCGAATCGTCGTGGCTCATTGAGCATCGACGATGAAGGCGTACAAACCCAGAGAACCGTGTTAATTGAAGACGGTATTCTTAAAGGTTACATACAAGATAAATTAAATGCGCGCCTGATGGGTGTGGCACCAACGGGTAATGGTCGCCGTGAATCTTATGCGCATCTGCCGATGCCGCGGATGACCAACACTTATATGACGGCGGGCGAGTCCGACCCAAGCGAGATCATCAAGTCGGTGAAGAAGGGGATTTATGCGCCTAACTTTGGTGGTGGTCAGGTCGATATCACCTCGGGCAAGTTTGTGTTCTCGGCCTCTGAAGCCTATTTGATCGAAAATGGTGAAGTGACTCAAGCGATTAAGGGCGCAACCCTGATCGGTAATGGCCCTGAAGCCATGAGTCAGATTTCCATGGTGGGTAACGACATGGCGCTAGATAAGGGCGTTGGTGTATGTGGTAAGGATGGTCAAAGCGTGCCTGTGGGTGTCGGTCAACCGACCCTTAAGCTCGATAAGCTGACCGTAGGCGGTACTGCGTAAAACGAGAAGCTAGAAGCTAGAAGCTCCTACCTTGATTGGCTAAGTGCTTATTTTAGAACCCATCTTACACTTCCTGTGGTGGGTTCTAGCCGCCTTCCATGATGGATGTTATCATTTGCAAAGGAAATTAGAGTAACTACTCTAGAGGTGTTAATGAAACTATCACGTTTGGCATGGCTGTGTTTATTGCCTTTGCCCTCACTATTGCCGTTAGCGGCCTACGCCCAGCCCAGTAGCTTTACTGAGGCTTGGCAGCAAGTGCTTAAGGTGAGCGATAAACTCCAGGCTCAATCCCAAGAGGTGAATCGCGCCAAGGGCGAGCAAGAGGCGGGCGAAAGTTTAAATCTGCCGTCCCTCAGTCTGAATGGCAGTTATACCCACCTCGAAAAACCAATTGAATTAGATTTAAGGGATCTCAATCCCCTAGCCTCGGGTTCATTGCCATTACCTCCTGAATTAGGTGGCATATTGGCGAGTATTCCAGGTTCATTATTTGTCACGCCCTTTACCGAGCAAGATATTTTTCGCGCCAGCTTACAGGCGATGTGGCCGATTTATACCGGCGGCCAGATCACTGCGGCTCAAGGCATTCATGCCGCCATGGTGGCCGAGAAGCAACAGGAATTACAGTTAGCGACCCGCGACTTATTCACTCAGTTAGTCGATAGATACTATGCCGTCGACGTGACTCAATCCCTCGTCAGCACCCAAACCGAGCTGGTGGCTTCCTTAACGAAGCACGTTGACCACGCGCTAGCGATGGAGCGCGAAGGACAAATCGCTAAGGTCGAGCGCCTTAATGCTCAAGTTGCCTTAGATAACGCTAAGGTCAATTTAGGCAGCGCTCGCCGTCAACATGAAATGGCCGTGATCGCCCTATCGCGCATGTTGCAACTGAGTGATGTCAGCACTAACTCACCTCTATTTGTGTTGCCGCAGGCGCCTTCATTGGGGGATTTGACCCAAGTGACCCTGAACCAGCATCCCGCACTTAAACTGCTTGAGGCTAAAGAGGCGCAGGCGAATGGCTTGGTTTCCTTAGAGAAAGGTAAATATCACCCCACGGTTTTCCTCTTTGGTAATTACACCTTATACGAAGATGACAGCTTGTTTTCTAAGGTAGAACCGGACTGGATGGTCGGTGTCGGTGTAAAAGTGCCCTTGCTGAGCCGCGATGGCCGCAGCGGTAAAGTGGAAGCGGCTAAGAGTGCCTTGCTGCAAGCCCGTTACACTAAGGCGCAGACACGCCAAGACTTAAGTTTGCTGCTCGACCAAAGTTACCGCCAGTTATTACAGGCCGAAGAAGAGTTCAAGGCCCTGAATACCTCACTCGAACTGGCCACCGAGAACCTGCGTTTAAGGGAAATCGCCTTTAATCAAGGGCTTTCAACGTCTATCGATAGGGTCGATGCCGAATTAAAACTGAGCGCCGTTAAAACCCAGCAGCTTGGTGCCAGTTATCGCTATGTGCAAGCCTATGCCAGATTAATGGCCATCAGTGGTCAATTAGATGAATTTATCGGTCGCAGTGCCACAGGCACTCAATCGCAGGAGACTATCAATGCGCGCTAACAGAATTCTTGCTCTCACGGCGTTGGTCGCATTAGGCCTTATTTTAGCCTATGGGCTCAAACTGGCTTATAGCCCAAAGCCGAGTGTGTTGCAGGGGCAGATTGAAGCCCGCGAATATAACGTATCCTCTAAGGTGCCTGGGCGGGTCGAGCAAGTGCTTGTACGCCGTGGCGATAGTGTCAATGAAGGTGATTTGTTATTTGCGATCCACAGCCCTGAGCTAGATGCCAAGTTGATGCAGGCCGAAGGTGGCCGTGATGCCGCTAAAGCCTTGCAACAAGAGGCAAATAATGGTGCCCGTAGCCAAGAAGTGATGGCAGCTAAAGAGCAATGGCTTAAGGCGCAAGCCGCGGCAACACTGGCAAAAACTACCTATACCCGCGTTGAAAACTTATTTGCTGAAGGAGTCGCTGCACGGCAAAAACGCGATGAAGCCTTTACCCAGTGGCAAGCGGCAAAATATACAGAACAAGCGGCGTTAGCCATGTATCAAATGGCCGAAGAAGGCGCGCGGGTCGAAACCAAAGCTGCTGCGGCGGGGAATGCGCGTATGGCCGAAGGCGCGGTGAAAGAAGTCAGTGCCATTATGGCTGATAGCCAAATGCGTGCGCCTAAATCTGGGGAAATTAGCGAAGTATTATTGCAAGCAGGTGAACTGGCGCCGAGTGGTTTCCCTGTGGTGAGTCTGATTGATATGCAGGACGCTTGGGCGGTATTCCAAGTACGTGAAGATCAACTAAAGCGTTTTAAAAAGGGCGATAAACTGCAATTAACACTGCCAGCGCTGGATAAAACGGTAGAGTTTACTGTCTCCCATATCAGTGTGATGGGGGATTTTGCGACTTGGCGTTCGACCGAAAGCGGCCACGATTTTGATATGCGCACCTTTGAGGTTGAATTACGCCCAACGGCGCCAATTGCTGATCTGCGCGTCGGTATGTCTGTGTTGCTCAGTGCAGAGTAACGACTGTGACCAAGTTACCGAGCGAGCCTAAGCCATTGAGCGAGCATGGCACTAACGCCGATGCGACAGAGTCTGCCTCCGTAGGCTTTATGGCGTTGTTCATGGCATTGGTGCGCCGCGAGCTTAAGGCGCTATGGCGCGATCCTTGGCAACTAGCCCTTATCAGTTACATTCCGTTACTGGGGATTTTGTGCCTGTGGTGGTTATTTAGTGCAGGTTTACCGCGGCAGTTGCCCGTGGCGATTGTTGACCAAGACCATAGCCAACTCAGCCGGATGTTGACCCGTCAACTCAAAGCAAACCCTGTGACAGATCCCCAGAGTTTTACCGATCTTTCCTCGGCCATTACCGCGATGCAGCAGGCGCAGGTCTATGCGGTGGTAGTTTTCCCCTATGATATGAAAAAGGATCTACTCACAGGTCATACACCCACTATCGATGTGCGTTATAACAGCCAATTTTTGTTGGTGGGAAAACTGCTATCGAGCCAAATTCAGCTGAGTTTAGGAGATGGACTGTTACAAGTCGCAGGGCTAAAGCAACTGATGACGGGCACACCAAAATCCCAAGTGGCGGTGAATTTAAGCCCGGTCAAAAGCCAGACCACGGCATTGTTTAATCGTAACAATAACTACATTGGCTTTTTAGTGCCGCCGGTATTGGTAGCCCTTTGGCAGTTGTTATCTATGCTGGTGATGGCTAACAGCTTAAATCGCGAGTTACACCTTAATGCCGCACAGTCAGAGGAGGGGATCTCCAATCAATTGACCGAGCATTTTTGGCCTAAGGTGTTGGCTAAAATCCTGCTGTTTACCCCTATCTTGATGCTGCAAGGCGGGTTTATCCTCGCTTGGTTGTATTTGTATCTGGCCCTGCCTTTTGCGGGCAGTATAGCGCTGCTGCTGTTTGCCCAGTTGATCATGCTGTTGGCGGTATGGAGTTTGGTGTTACTGGTGTTTGTGCTGATGCGTGATAGCGCGCGGGTCATCAGTTTTTGTACCGCATTATTTGCACCAGCCTTTGCCTTTATGGGGATCACTTTTCCTACCCACGAAATGCCACAACTTGCCCAGTGGTGGCGGCTCATTATGCCATCGAGCCATTATATTGAATCCCATGTGAGCGTGGTCAGTTATGGTGCTACTTGGTCAACGATGGCGCAGCAATTGAGTAGTTATTGGGGATTTATTTGCCTGCTCCCCGTGATTTATACCTTGGCGAGTAAACTACTGCCGATAACGCTAACCCCCAATTCGGTAGCGGCTGACACCGATACATCTCTATCAGTGAAGGGGCAATAACATGAATTTATGGCAGTTAGTGCTCACTGAATTAAAGGCGATTATTAGCGATAAGGCTATCGCTGTGACCCTATTTGGCGGTGTGCTGTTTTATTCGGTGCTCTATCCCTTGCCTTATTTGCACCAAGTCCCAACAGAACAGCAGCTTATCGTGGTGGATTTAGACCATTCTTCCCTGAGTCGTCAACTTATTCGCCATGCGGATGCCAGTGCAAAAATCCAAGTGATAGGCCAAGTCGGCTCTATCTCCGAGGCGAAACGCTTTATCGAAACGGGTAAGGCGCACGGTTTATTGGTGATCCCCGAAGGATTTCGCCGCGATTTGTTGTTCGGTAAGGGCGTAACCTTAAGCTACGGCGGTGATGCCAGTTACTTCTTGATTTACTCTGCTGTGGCCGAAGGTCTTGTCAGTGCGGGGATGGATGCCGGTAAACAAATTCAATGGATTGGCATGCTCGCCCAGGGGAAAAATCCTAAAGAGGCCAAGCAGAACCTCAACTCGCTGCACTTAAATAGTGTTCCTGCGTTTAACCCAAGCCTAGGCTATACACCTTATGTCGTGCCGGGGTTATTTTTACTGATCCTGCATCAAACATTGCTGATCGGTACTGGCATTTTAGGTGCAGGCCAGTGGCGCCATCAGGGCTATTGGCAGCAGGTGTCGCCGCTGCAATTGGTTTGCGGTCGAATTATGGCGTTTATGTTGATTTATATGGTGTTTACCAGCTTTTATGTGGGCTATTGCTACCACTGGTATAACGTGAGTATTCAAGCGCGCTTTGGCCTGGTCGCACTGTGGCTATTACCGTTTTTACTGGCGACGGCGGCGGCTGGAGTCGCAATGAGCACCTTGTTTACCCGCCGCGATTTGCCTACTCAAGTATTGCTATTAATTTCAATGCCAATCCTGTTTGTCTCAGGCTTTGTCTGGCCGATTGCCTTAATCCCTGAGCCGCTTGTGCTGGGCTCGCAGATTATCCCTGCGGTGCCCGCCATTATGGGGATGTTGGAGCTGAACCAAATGGGCGCGACGTGGGCAAGTGTACTGCCAAAGTGGTTACAGCTTTGGGGATTATTTGCGGCATTTTTTGGCCTTGCCATTTTAGGGATTAAACGCCGAGCAAATGTATTACAAATATCGATATAGGCTTTAGATTCGCTCGTTTCTTGCCTGTGTTGAGTTATTCTTCTACAGATATTGTTGCCATTGTTAGGGCGTGTTGACGTTTCAGGGTTATTTTTGCAGCTTTATGCAAGGCAAAGTCCGTGCAGTGTAGTTATTCTACATAAACGGATGATAACGCTGCAGAAAAGTCAGCCAAATGCTGCCCGAAGGGTTCGTCTGGCAAGCCCTTGCTCTTACTTTCTGTCATAAGAGCCGCTCGTCATTTGAGTAGAATAACGACACATCATTCCTCGTTTCGCGAGCACGAGCTTGCCAGAACGAACAAAATCTAATCTCGAAACGTCAACACGCCCTAATCTAGGAGACATAAAAGGCACTTAATGTGCTTATTGGGTTGTCTTCTACCCTGTTTTGGGCGAAAATGCGCGCCGAAAAAATAACCGAGGTATTCATTGCCTCGGTTATTTTCTTTTTGAATATATGGGTTTTAAACCAATAGAGGCCGGTAAACATCCGGAAATGATACGAGGTTCGCTTGAACCTACTTTACTGAGGACAATTCAATGGGGCTGTTGTTTACCGGATTTTCGGTCATTGCCGTCAATCAAGATGTTGCGTTAGTCATTCCACCGACGGCACTCGGAGGTGGTATATGAGCCAACAAAAACCGGGCTTAAAGCAAAGCCTTAATCTATGGCAAGTGGTTGTGATGGGGCTCGCTTACCTCACGCCTATGGCCGTGTTTGACACCTTCGGAATTGTTTCTGAGATCACCTCTGGCCACGTGGCCACCTCTTACTTGCTCGCATTAGCGGGTATCCTGTTTACCGCTTTTAGCTACGGTCATTTAGTGCGTAAATATCCCTATGCGGGGTCGGCTTATACCTATGCCCAAAAAACCTTTAGCCCAAATGTCGGTTTTATGGTGGGTTGGTCATCGCTACTCGATTACATGTTTATGCCGATGATCAACATGTTATTGGCCAAAATCTACCTTACTGCCATGTTCCCCAACGTTGAACCTTGGATTTTCATCTTTGGTTTAGTCACCGTCATGACAGTACTCAACCTGAGAGGCATTGATTTAGTTGCGAATTTTAATGGCGTTATCGTATTTGCTCAGATAGCCATTATCTTAGTCTTCATCGGTTTAATGGCCCATAGCTTGTCCCTTGGCGAAGGTGAAGGGGTCATTGCCAGCGTGCGTCCATTCTATTCCGAAGAGATAACCTTAGCGCCGCTCTTTACTGGCGCGACCATTCTGTGTTTCTCCTTCTTAGGCTTTGATGGCTTAAGTTCATTGAGTGAAGAAACCAAGGACGCTAAGCGAGTGATCCCCCGCGCCATTGTACTGACAGCGCTGATTGGCGGGGTGATTTTTGTGAGCGTGTCCTATTTCTTACAACTCTATTTCCCTGATATTTCCCGCTTCCAGCAGTTAGACGCTGTGCTGCCTGAGATTGCCCTGTATGTGGGCGGTAATTTATTCCAGTCTATCGTGCTGGTGGCGACAACGATTGCGGTGCTAGCATCGGGCATGGCGGCTCATGCGGGGGTGGCGCGCATCCTCTATGTGATGGGGCGCGACAATATGCTGCCCAATAAAGGTTTTGGTTATGTTCACCCTAAATGGCGTACTCCGGCATTTAACGTGATTCTGGTGGGGTTACTGGCGCTTTCGGCGGTGTCATTTGATTTAGAAATGGCCTTGGCTTTGGTAAATTTCGGTGCCTTAGTGGCTTTTACCTTCGTAAACCTGTCGGTGATAGTGCAGTTTTATATTAAAGAAAAACGTAATCAATCCCTTAAGGAACATTTGCAGTATTTCATCTTGCCCCTGTGTGGTGCGGCGACCATTGGCGTGCTGTGGATAAACCTCGAGCCTCAGTCCTTAGAACTTGGCTTAATTTGGGGAGCTGTAGGGATGTTGTATTTGGCGCTGCGCAGCCTACGTTTGCGCAAAGCGGTAGAGTTGCAGAGTTAACTAAGGTATTGACTCATAAAGTAACAGCACTGAGGTATGCTAATGTCGTTCGCTTAAGAGTGAACGACATTTTTTTACGCCGACTGGAGACGCCATGTTGTTCGTTTGCAAAACTCGTGGATAAAATTTTCCCAGTTTTGTTGACCCATAGAAAGCAAGGTTAGAGACATTACCTTTTGCTAAATCGCGCCTAGCGCCTAAGGCAATATTCCGAAGTGCGGGGATTGGGGCGTGTTGACTTTCAGGGTTATTTTGTAGCCATATGCTGGCCAAGAGGGTGTTCTGGCAAGCTCTTACTCTTACTTTTAATCATAAGAGCCGCCCGTCATTTGAGTTGAATAACGGTGTGTTATCCCTCGCTTCGCGAGCTAGAGCTTGCTTGAACAGTAAAATGTAATCTCAAAAACTCAACACGCTAGTCTTGGATTTCGCTGCGTAAATATTTAAACAGCTCTTTTGAGGATTTAGACTCAGGACCTTTCGCCAGCTCTTTGGTTGCTTGGCGCACTAAGGTACGCAGTTTTTGTCTGTCCAACTGTGGGTAATGTTCCACTAAGGTTTGGATTTCACCGTCGCCTTGGGTGAGTAAACGCTCACGCATTTTCTCGAACATTTGCAACTTGGCGGTTTCGTTGCTGTTTTTGTTAAGCACGACCGCGAGCGACGCCTTGATAGGTTCAATATCGACGTTACGCATCAGCTTGCCGATATACTGCATATGGCGGCGATAGGCTTCGGTCTTTGGTTTAATCTTATGAGCTTGCTGAATGCTGTCGTACAAGTGCTCGTCCAGCTCGATTTTATCTAGCTGGGTTTTGCTGAGTGAGACCAGTTCCATACCGACTTTTTGAGCCGCTTCGCAGTCACGCTTATCCTCAGTTTTACTGACATAATCGTCGTTACTGTCATAGGGCTGTTTAAAATGTTCTGAATCACCAACAATCTTCATATAGATAAAACCTCAGTTAAATAACGCGCTAATAATAACATCTCCCGCCAAAATTCGCCTAGTTAAAGCGCGATTCAATCAGTAAAGCGCGCAATAAATAATGAGAATGGGATAGGTGTTTGTTATGCTAGCGGCATTGCCTATAACGAAAGAGTTGCTTTGTGTCTTTGAACAGAATCGATAGTGAATTGACCGCGCTGAAAGATGCGGTTGCTGTGGCCCTCGAATATGCGAATAAATTAGGGACAAATGCCGCTGAAGTGGCGATCAGTAAACAACAGGGATTATCGGTTTCAACCCGTTTAAAGGAAGTTGAAACGGTAGAGTTTAATAAAGATGGCGCCCTCGGTATTACGGTTTATCGCGATGGTTGCAAGGGCAGTTCATCTACCTCAGATCTCAGTCCTGAAGCCATTGCTCTTGCGGTTAAAGCGGCAGATGATATCGCCCGTTACACCTCGGCCGACCCGTTTAGCGGTTTAGCCGATAAAGCCTTAATGGCGACTGAGATCCGCGATCTTAAACTCTATTATCCTGAAGATATTTCCCCCGACGAATTAGCCCAATTGGCCATTCGCGCCGAAACCGCGGCGCTCGATGCCGATCCGCGCATCAATAATTCTGACGGCGCCAGTGCAAACGCCCATACGTCGGTTAAGGTTTACGGTAATAGCCACGGCTTCTTAAATGGCTATTGCAGCTCGCGCTATAGCTTAAGTTGCAGCGTGATCGGTGAAGACAGTGACGGCAATATGCAGCGGGATTACGATTACACTATCGCCCGTAAATTCAATGAGATGCTTTCACCTGAATTGGTGGGGCTAAAAACCGCCGAGAAAACCGTGAGCCGTTTAGGGGCACGTAAGATTGCCACCACCCGTTTGCCAATATTACTGGCGCCAGAGATTGCGACTGGCTTAATCGGCCATTTGATTGGTGCCATCAGTGGCGGTAGTTTGTATCGTAAATCAAGTTTCTTACTCGATGCCATTCACACCCAAATCTTCCCTGACTGGTTCAGCATTGAAGAGCAGCCGCATCTATTAGGCGCACTAGCCAGTGCCAACTACGATAGCGAAGGTGTGGCGACCCAAGATAGACGCATCATCGACAGTGGCATATTAGAAACCTATTTACTAACCAGTTATTCGGCGCGCAAATTGAGCCTACCTAACACAGGTCATGCGGGCGGCATTTACAACTGGACGCTGGCGCACACTGGCCAAAGTTTCGATGAGTTAGTCAAAGGCATGGGCACTGGCTTGATTGTCACAGAAGTGATGGGCCAAGGCGTGAATATGGTGACGGGGGATTATTCCCGTGGCGCCGCTGGTTTTTATGTCGAAAATGGTGAAATCCAGTTCCCCGTTGAAGAAATTACCATTGCTGGCAATCTTAAGGATATGTTCCGTGGGATTCAGGCGGTCAGTAAGGACTTCGATTTACGTTCATCTATCCGCACCGGCGGGATCTTATTATCCGAGATGAAGGTCGCAGGTAACTAGCCAGCGGCATATAACGGTTCAGTCAATTGAAACACAAAAGGGCAAATGCAGCTGCATTTGCCCTTTTTGATTTAACTGATCCGCCCTAAATTGCATCACCACTTGTTAGCGGCGGTGCTCATTAGAATTTGTAGCTGGCACTTAATTCAAATGAGCGACCCGAACCTGCGACTTGGCTAAAGCCACCCGTGCTATCAGCCTTAAACTCGGCAAGGTTGACACCACCCAGCGGTAGTTCGTAGTAAGTATCAAACAGGTTGTTGATTGCAAAGGTTAAACTCAGCTCTTGCCATTTAACACTACTGCTTAAATTTAACAGCGAATAGCTGTCGGTCTCATTTTCTAAACGGCGCTCATCGACTTTATCCTTAGTCGCTACCCATTGCCATGATAGGCGGTTTTCCCAATCACCCAGTTGATGGCTAAGGGCTAACTCGGTTTGTAGCGGTTTGATTTGATAAAGTGGCTCATTACCCTCATCACGCTCGCCGCGGGTGATATCGAGCTTACCCTGCATCTGCCATTTACCGCTGTCGGTATTGGCTAATAGGTAGACCGCACTAGACTTAGCGCCATATAAATTGGCATCTTCGTTGGTGAATTTAAGGATATTGCGTTTACCACTGGCAAGGCCAGTACGGTTAAAGCTGCCAATCACCTCGGCATCAATATAGTCTGTCACCGCGCTATACCAAGCCGTGGTAGAGAATTGCCATTCATCGCCATTAAACTTGTAGGCCGCGCTCAGAGTATGCGCCGTTTCGGGCTTAAGATCGGGGTTGCCGACATAGCCGTTACCGTCGCCATACCAGCCAATCATAGTGGTTGCCATCACGCCGCGGCCCCAGCTGTAACGCTCGTACAGGTTTGGTGCGCGGTTTTTACGGGCTAAGCCAAATTCCAATTGTTGTTTGGCCGATAGCTGATAACGCGCCAGCAGCGTAGCATCGATAAGGTTATCGTCACGGCTTCTATCCATGGCATTAAAGGCTTTTGCCGCCTCGGCATCCACATTGGGCATGCCCATCATGGGCATATTGCTGTAAGCCTGCACTTCGCCCGTATCTGTGGTGACATATTCATAACGCACCCCAGCAGACAACCACCAGAGTGGCGTGAGGTTTTGCTGCCACTCGCCATAAACTGCGGCGCGGCGGCGTTCACCGTCATTGATATTGATATAGTCATTGGGTGCCATCATAGTGCCTGGCACCGCTGGCCAAGTATCATCGAGTTGATAGTTATAAAATTCCTGGCCGATGAGTAGCGTGCTGTTATCGCCCATGGGTAGGCGCCAATGCAGTTGGTAGCTGTAATCGCTACCCTCTGTATTCATTGGCATCTTGCCGGTTTTTTCTGGGGTGAAGAAGCCCATTTCATGCTTCACACTGTGCCAGTTTAACTGGGCACTAAACTCGCCGTCGTTGTCTAAATCCCGCAGATAGCGGACTAGGGCACCGTAGCTCTTGTTATCCGTCATATCCATGTATTGGTTAGGAAAACCTTGGAATGGAATTGCTTGGTGCGTTAGCTTAATCGCCAGTTGTTGTGTGTCATCGCGCCATGCCGCTGTTAACGCATGGTTTTGGGCGCGATAGAGGGTATCGAGTACTTTATCGCCGTGACCATCGTGGTAGCTATTGGCGTCTTCATAGGCGCCTTGATAGCTGAAACTTAGGTCCTTACTGGCAATCCCAGCCTTCGCGCCGAGTAGGAATGCATCGCTGGTGCTGCGGTATCCCGATGAAATCTCGCCGCTTTCGAAGCTGAGGTTGTCGCTGTCGTTAAATTTAGGATTCAGGCTATTAACCTTAATCACCCCGGCGATATTGTCACCGCCCGCACTGACAGGGGACACGCCCGCGACCACTTCTACCGAGCTGATTTGATTAGCAGAAACATAGGAAAGTGGTGGGTTCATTTGGTTAGCGCAGGAGGCGGTGATATCCGCACCATCGACTAACACTTTAATGCGATCGCCCATCATGCCATTGAGCACAGGCAAGGCGGAAACGCCGCCCGCTTCGGAGAAATCGACGCCTTGATCTTTCAGCAAAGCATCGGCCGAGCCTAAGGCATTACGGCCAATACTCTGTTCGCCATGGACTTGAATACGTTCAATTTGAGTCTGATTTGTCTCGTCGGCTATGGCCTGTGAGGCAACTGAAGCGCCTAATGCTAAGGTCAGCGCGCTGGCGATTGCGGAGCATTTAAAGCTGTGGGGAATAGTTGAAGCGTTTGCAGCCATCTTATTGTCTTCCATTCACTTAGATAAATTGCGCTGCATTATAAAGATCATCTAAGTGTGACAAGTGCGGCATATTGTCGCAGAGCTTATAAAGATAAAGCTGAAATAGCGGCCTGAAGTTCTCGCTAGCACTAAGATGAGGATAAGCTAGCGCCAAGGTGAGGATATCAAGCGGCGCGGTTTAACACGCCCTTGGATTAACCGAAGTGATTAAAGTAGATCCGCTGGGTTTCCCCCTCTGCATCCATGGCGGCGAGTGCTTTGGCAAATTCATAGGCCTTTGAATCTTCAGCGAGTACGCTTGGGCTGTTATTCGGACTTAAGGGAAGATCGGCGCGATAGTTAGGGTTATGTTGCCCACGAAAATGGCGGCTTTTTTTCGAAAATCCCAGATACATAGCTTGAGGTTGCTGGCAGCAATTAGGGTGTAGCTTAAATTGGCTTGTATCTCGATTTTTAAGGTAATAACTGATGGTTGCTTGATCGTAGATAAAAAAGTCCCCTTGGCCACTAATAAGGTAATCTAAGGCCTTAGGCACATTGAGTTCAGGTGGTTTACGGACCGACATGGTTTCGGATATACCATTAAAGTCGTAGCTGCCCGGGGCAATTAATAGCGTCATACCGCTCTGTGATAACTGCTCTAATGAACCAACATTTGCCGCACCCGCTCGGCTAATTCCAATAATGCGCTCCGACAGACCGTTAGGAATAAAATAGGTAAATTGGGCACGTTCTTCACTAAAATGCAGCCCAGGATAAAAATCGATATTTCCGAGTTTGAGATCCCGCAAAATACGCAGTTTAGGTGCTCGAATTACCCGCAATTTACATCCCACTCTTTCGGCCGCGACTTGGTAAATATCGTAGTAAAACCCTTGGTTATTAGGTTCCTGTTCGATAAAGGGGCGGCGTTCACTGGTGCGATAGCCCATGCTAATAACACACTCAGAGCTTGAAAAAGCCTGCGCTAGGCTGGGGGATAGGATGAGTAATAGGCAAAGTAGGCTCAGTAATGGCCGATAAATCACTGCAAACGGCAAAATTAATCACTCCCTATCCTGTGATTACAAAGAGTAATCGTATCGCTAAATAGCGACTTAAAATGAAGGCTTGTTAGCCTAATGTATTATTTTTGTTGGATTAATCTATCATACTTTTTGATAATAAAAAGAGCGATTCTTTGCGGTTTTGCACAAACTCTGTACATCTTTTTAGATTGGTTTATAGTGTCGCCGCTGGCTGAGAATGATTAACTTGGCCCTTGACCAATATAGGATGAATTGAGGAGTCATTATGACTAAGGTAAATGTGGCAAAAGTAACAGCCCAGAGTGTGCAAGAGCATGAAAATGGTCGCGGCACCATTACAGACAATGCACTTAAGGCGCTGGTGACCAGTCCGTTATTTCGGATGCGTACCGAAAAGCCGAAAAAGGGCAAAGGGTCTTATAACCGTAAAGCAGCAAACCGAAAGGGGTATCAGCACAGGGGCGATACCCCTTTCGACTTTATGGGGATGATGTTTTAACGTTTTTGCCGCGTTAATCCTGCTCATTTAATCCCTGCTAGACTCCTCCCTCACATTGCCTTGCGATTTCCTTTTCAATCCCTTTTGTCGCACTATCTAGCCTTCAACTATTGAGAGAATTAGCCAGATTTTGGCCATAAAAAAACGAGCCACAATTGAGACTGTGACTCGTCTTATTAAAACTTGAATGATTTGAAGGCTTAAGCCTCGACTTCATCCTCTGCATCGGCATCCACTAACTCGGCCCACAGATCGTGCTCGTCCGAGTGAGTGATCACCGCGCGAACTAACATGCCGGGTTCGAGTTCAGTTTCACCGTTGATAAATACCATGCCGTCGATTTCTGGGGCATCGGCGAAGCTGCGGCCAATCGCGCCTTCTTCGTCAACATCATCGATCAGAATATCCATAGTACGGCCAACGAAACGGGCTAAACGCTCAGCGCTGATCTCGGCTTGGACTTCCATAAATCTGTGGTATCTGTCTTCTTTGACGTCTTCACTGATAAGTTCAGCGATGGTGTTGGCGACAGCGCCTTCCACTTCTGAGTACTTGAAGCAGCCAACGCGGTCGAGGCGCGCTTCACGCAGGAAGTCGAGCAGCATTTCGAAGTCTTCTTCGGTTTCGCCAGGGAAGCCCACGATAAAGGTTGAGCGGATCACCAAATCTGGGCAGATTTCGCGCCAACGTTGGATGGCTTCTAACTGACGGTCAACACGGCCTGGGCGCTTCATCATCTTCAGAATGCGTGGGCTGGCGTGCTGCATTGGAATGTCTAAGTAAGGCAGAATTAAACCTTCGGCCATTAATGGGATCAGATCGTCAACCCATGGGTATGGGTAGATGTAGTGTAAGCGTACCCATGCGCCCATCTTGCCCAGTTGGCGAGCAAGGCTGGTGATGTCTTGCTTAACTGGCATACCGTTCCAAAAATCGGTGCGGCCGCCCTTGTCTTTACCATAGGCAGAGGTGTCTTGACTCACCACAAGGATTTCTTGTACGCCAGCTTCAACTAAACGTTTGGCTTCATCTAATACGCTACCTGCGCCGCGGCTATCTAAATCGCCACGCAGTGCTGGGATGATGCAGAAGGTACAACGGTTGTCGCAACCTTCTGAAATTTTTAAGTAAGCGTAATGTTTAGGCGTTAACTTAACCCCAGTTTGTGGGATTAACGAGGTAAATGGGTTGTGCTCAGGTTTTGGCACGTACTTGTGTACATGCTTTAACACGGCTTCGTAGCTGTGTGGGCCAGTAATTTCGAGCACGTCTGGGTGCACTTCACGGATTTGGTTTTCTTTAGCGCCTAAACAGCCCGTTACGATTACTTTGCCGTTTTCTTCTAGGGCTTCGCGCACCGCATCTAAGGATTCTTCAACCGCAGCGTCGATAAAACCACAGGTGTTAACGATTACCAGATCGGCATTGTCGTAGCTGTTGGTGACTTCATAGCCGTCGATGCGTAACTGGGTCAGAATGCGCTCTGAGTCCACGAGGTTTTTTGGACAACCTAAAGACACAAAACCGATGCGATTGCCTGTGGCAGCATTGCCCGTATTAACAGAGTCAGCACTGGCGGCTTCCAATGTTTTGGCAGGGGTCTCAAGCGTGGTAGTTTGCTTAGGATGAAAAGTTTCAACTGTCATGGTGTCTCGCTGATGCTGATAAAAGAGCGCCGTAAAAAGAGCGCGGATTATACCTGAAGTGATTAAAAGGTACAGTGTCTTTGGGTGAAAAGTGTACAGCTAAGAGCGCGTTTCTACCAGTTAGGGACTGACTGGCTCGTATGCGTGCTCGTATAGGAAGTCACTACAGCAGCTTGAGTGCTTGTGGGTGAGGATTTTAGCGATAGGCTGATAAGTTTTGCCAATTTAAAAAGTTTTAAAAAAATTAACCCTTTTTATGTTTACCCGCGTTTATAGGGATAGTTTGTATGATTCGTTTGTATGGCTAGCAGATGGCGAGTCACACTTTTAGCTGATAGCCATCGCATTAGAATCAAGGCAGTCTCGCCTTAAATGATTTAGTTGGAGTTAATAATGAAGCATTCTCTTTTAGCTGTATTAGTGGCTGGTGGTCTTTTCTCTGGTGTATTTACTGCCACCGCAGTGGCTGCCGATGTGGACTTTCCCCATATCGAAACCATGGGCGTAAGCCAAATTCAAGTCGAGCCGGATATGGCTGAGCTTAATGTCGAAGTGGCTGTCACCGAGAAAGACGCTAAGGCGGCTAAGGATAATTCGGATGCGGCGGTGGCGAAATTTATCGCCCGTTTGACGGCCGCGGGGATTACTAAAGAGCAGATCCAAAGCGCCAACTTAAATCTGCAACCCCAATATGTGTATGCGCAGGATAAAGCACCTGAGCTAACTGGTTACACCGCGAGTCGCCAAGTCACTGTGACTATTAACGATTTAGCACGTTTAAATACGATTTTAGACTCCGCCTTAGAGGAGGGGATCAACAGGGTTAATAATATCGCCCTTAAATCGAGTAAAGAGGCCGAGTATGTGGCCAAGGCGCGCCAAGCGGCGATTGTCGATGCCAAACAAAAAGCAGAATCCTTAGCCAAGGGATTTGGGGAAAACCTAGGTAAGATTTGGCAAATTCGTTATTACGATCAACGCCCAGTGCAACCAGTGATGTTACGTATGAATGCTAAGGCCGATGCCATGGGCGCCGCCGAAAGCTATCAATATGGCCAAATGACTATCGAAGATAGAGTCGAAGTGGTTTATAAACTCAAATAAGTCATAACGAGATGCAATGGATGAGGATTCTTTGGCTCATCCATTGCTGTTATGGGGCGCAATCGGTTAATTCTGAGTCAACATATTTACAATATTGCATGTTTTAACAGAGCCAAGGCACTAAACGCTGGCAAAATTAGCGATTTATCCCCACACTGAGAGAGGATAAGGTTATGGAGACCTATGATGGATTTTCCCTCTCGAATCAAGCAACAAACCTGTATGGACTGTTTAAGTGGTAAGTCACTCGGATTTGAAATTCGTATGGCATTTCAGCCCATTATCGATTGGCCAAATCAGCAGATTTACGGTTATGAAGCCCTAGTGCGCGGCCCAAATGGCGAAGGTGCTGCTTGGGTGTTTGAGCGTATAAACGAAAGCAATAAGTACTACTTTGATCAGGCTTGTCGGGTCAAAGCCATTGAAACCGCCGCTAAGCTTGGCCTTGATAAAATATTAAGTATCAACTTTTTACCTAATGCGGTTTATAACCCTGAAACCTGTATCCGCGCCTCGATTGAAGCCGCCGACCTCTTTGGTTTTAATATTCATAACATCATGTTTGAAGTCACTGAGGGTGAGCAAATTGTCGATAGAGCCAAATTGAGCCGTATTTTTGACAGCTACGCTAAACGGGGATTTATCACCGCCATCGACGACTTTGGCAGTGGTTTCGCTGATTTGAGTTGGTTAGAGTTTTTGCGCCCTCAGGTATTAAAACTCGATATGGAGTTGATCAGAGATATCCATTTAGACAAACAAAAACAGTTTGTTATCGATGAAGTGCTCGGGATTTGTCGCACGCTTAACACTCAGGTGTTGGCCGAAGGGGTCGAGAGTAAAGCGGAGTTAGACTATCTTGTTGGCCGTGGTATTCATTATTTTCAAGGTTACTACTTCGCCAAACCCCAACTCGAGTATTTAACTACCTTTGACGCCTTAGATTGTTATGCTGCGCTGTAGCATTGTTTTATTGAATTAATGTGCTCCAAGTGCCTTGCACTCAGATTGGTTGTGGAATTGTGTGTATCGGTTCTGGGCTAACTGATATATCATGCGCCACCCTTAATTGCCCATGCCTTCTCTTCGCTGCTATGTCTTCTAACGCGCTTTATACCGATCTATCCGGTTATTACGATTTAATGTGCTCCGATATTAACTATCAACAACAGAGTGCGAGCATCCATCGATTGCATCAGTTCTTAGGGAATAATGGTAAACAACACCTTGATTTAGCCTGTGGCACTGGCCCACATGTACGGCATTTTATCGACCTTGGTTATCAGTGTAGTGGCCTAGATATTAATCAGCCGATGCTCGATATGGCCATGCGTCGTTGCCCTGAGGCCCAGTTTAATCTGCAAGATATGACCGCCTTTTATCTTGAGCAGCCAGTGGATTTAATTACCTGTTTTTTATATTCCATCCATTACAGTGCGGACATAGAGCGCCTAAAAAGTTGTATCGCCAGTGTGCACAGCGCCCTGAATGACGGCGGGATATTTTGTTTTAACTCGGTTGATAAGCACCGCATCGATAACCGCTTATCGATTAAGCATTTTGCCGAGTTTGAGGGGCATCATTTTGCCTTTGAATCTGGCTGGCATTACAGTGGTCAAGGTGAAAACCAGTCGTTAAATCTAAGCATTGCAAAGCGTCAGCAGCCTTTTACTCAACTCACTGATGTAGACACCGATGCTGATACATCTGCGCATCATACTGAATCATGGCAAGACCAACATACTATGGTCGCGACCAGTTTCGCGGAGCTGCAAGCGTTACTCGCGCCATATTTTGAAGTGCATATCTTTGAACACGATTATGAAAAAATCGTCCCATGGGATTTAAGTTCAGGTAATGCGCTGTTTGTCTGTGTGAAGATTTAACCTTGGGTTGAAGGTGTGACAACTTGGGATGTTAGCTCTTATGTTCTTGCTAGTACATGAAATTGCTTAAGTTTCATCAGTTCTGTTAGCAGGCTAAATCAAAGTCAAAATCAACGTCGTGGGGCTTTATCTCACACTTGTTTATGTAGATGTATCGTCATTGCGGCCTAACGGCCGAGGTTTTAATCGAGCCTGTGTGGCCGTCGCCAATAAACTCGCGAGAATGGCATGGGTTATCGCGGCGCGTGAGGAAGAGTATCGGCTTCCAGTATAGTACTGAATAGATTCAATAAACGTGAATAATTAACCAACCAGCAAGTTGCTAAGACACTTGATTTGATGATGAGACAGTCAGACTGATCTACTAAAAACCTTAGTCGGGCATAGGCTCATTACGAAGCCGCAGGGATGATAAGGACTGTAGAAGCAGATATCCATCAGGGCCAGAGGGATCCCTCAATAACAGGCCGGATATATGGGTGCAATGAACTCTTCTCAAAATCGTTATCGAATGTCTTGCAAACCGGATGGGTCCATATATGCCTCGCTAGCTTTCGTAGGTGCAGGGACGCATCCTTCGGAAGCGATAGCAATTTATCCATAAGACCAAGGCTAGTCTCTAATGCATGTAACTTCGCTAGGGGCGGCAAGGGAGATCCAAGAGGGAATTGCTGTTGATCCCCTCTTGGTCGGGTGTGGGGTGAAGCCCCACGACTTTGACTTTGATTTTAAAAACAGCAAACGAAGTTTGGATTATCTATTGCTTTGCTTGCTCAGCCCTAATGCGAAGTATTCTTGTATGACCAATATGAATACAATTTTGTACAAACAAAAAAGGCGCCTAAGCGCCTTTTTCAATTTAGGTTGAGGGTAACACCCTAACCACAGCAGAGCTGATTAAACAATCAGATCATACTCTTCCCGTAGGATCTTAATAATATCTGCCTTAGGATTGGCTGGCAGCGGAATTGCCGCGCCGGTCACTTTCTCGGCGATGCCGGTGTAAGTGCGTGACACTTGCATCATCGCCTCTAATGGCAGGGCGTTATCACGGGCGAGGGCTTCGCGCTCTGGCATTCTGTCCTTGTTGAGCAGAATATCCGGATCGGGGAAGTGGTTCAGCAGGAACTGACGGAAACCTTCCTTAGAGTTTTCAAGGATTTTACCATCGCGGTAGGCGGCGCCGTCCCAAATGCGGGATGAGTCTGGGGTGCCCACTTCATCCATGTAAATCAGTTTTGAGTTGCCGTTTTTATCGGTCACATAACCAAACTCGAACTTGGTATCCACAAATACTTGGTCAAGGTCGGCCAGTGCTTTAGCGATCACCTTAAAGCCATCTTTTAACAGCTTCTCGTACAGGTCGATATCTTCTACCTTTTCAAAACCAAAGGCTTGGTAGTTGGCTTCGATATCGCTGCGGCTGATGTTCACATCGTCCTGCGCGGGCACACAGGGAATACCAGTTAAAATACCTTTGGTCGAAGGGGTGATCAGCAAATCAGGCAGCTTTTGATCTTTCTCTAAGCCTTCTGGCAGGGTGATACCGCAGAATACGCGCTCGCCCTTGGAGTAGGCGCGCCACATGGAGCCGGTAATGTATTGGCGGCAAATGGCTTCAACTTTAATTGGGCGGGCTTTTTGGACTATCCAAACGAAGGGATGCGGAATATCTAAAATATGGCTGTCGGCTAAACCATTTTCGGCAAATAGCTTAAACCAATGATTAGAAATGGCATTTAATGCCGCGCCTTTACCTGGGATGCCTTTTAATCCGCCTTCACCGTGGAAGATGCAGTCGAAGGCGGAGATGCGATCGCTAATTACCATAATGGCAAGCGGCGTATCTTCGGGCACATTGTAGCCCTTGGTTTTGATTAAACGGCGGCTGTCGGCGTCGGTTAGCCAGTAAACGCTACGTACCTTGCCGCTATGAACTGGGCTATCGGTGCGGATGGGCAAATCGTTGTTTACGGCTAATACGGAATCAGCAAGACTCATGACGAGTATTCCTTTGGATAGAGAGTGTAGGGACGAGTTTTTTATTCGTTGCGGTGTGCTTAAGCATAAGATGCTTAGCCACCTTTTTATTATTGACCAATAGCTTATTGCTCAGTTTGCGTAAAGCCTTGGTGAAGGTTAAGCGTAAAGCGAATAGTGGATTTTCGGGCGATGGGGAGAATAACGTTTGTCTAGATATGGGGTGAAAATGAAACGCAGAGCAAGGTTGGCGCCAGAGTAATACTGGTCTGCTCAAGCGGGGAACCCCCGTGCCATTTTGCTCGAAAAGGCTAACCATTAATCCCAGAGAACCTTGTTAGACAGCCGCGAAAAGTGGCGCCATTTTACCTTTATTCGCAAAATTTTCCACGGCTATTTGTGCGCATCTGTGCGGCGTGTCGGCACAAAGTGAAGGCTGGTAAAAGTAAAAGCTGAAAATGCCTAAAGCGGGAGCGTCGCTCGCAAGCGTTTGAAGCTAGATTGTGGGGCTAGGTTGTTGAGCATAAGTGCTGAGCCTATATTCGATTTATGCCAATTTAGCCATGTAGTGAGTGGCGTTAATCGGGGTATTATCTGCGGCTATAGTGCATCAGCTTGAGGCGCCGCTTCTCGCTTTAACAGCTATTTGTTGTGGATTCAAAAAGACAATTTGCCTATTAGGACGTGCCTAAGCCGTGATGGAGAATATGGAGCGAGTATGACGACAGATGCAAAAACGCCAATGATGGCGCGCGTAGCCTCACAGGGGCGGTATTTTTTCTCGCAGCAATTTATCGCCTTAGCCGAGAGCCAAAGCCAGTGGCTGGACCTTGAGTTTGAAGAATGCGAGTTCCACGATTGCCAATTTAGCGACAGTACATTCCGTAACTGCAAGTTTATCGATTGCCGTTTTGTGGGCTGTAATTTGAGCCTGCTCAAGGTGCCCTTAAGCCAATTTAACGGTGTGAGTTTTGAAGAATGTAAACTGGTGGGCATAGATTGGACTCGCGCTGCTTGGCCGAGATTATCCTTTGCGGCGCCTTTTAGCTTTAGAACCTGCATCTTAAACGACTGCTCTTTTATGGGGCTTACGCTCGATGAAATGGTGCTCGAGGGCTGTAAGGCACAGGATGTGGATTTCCGTGAAGGTAAGTTTAATCGCGCCAACTTTAGTTACAGCGATTTTCGCCATAGCTTATTCGGCCGCACCGAGTTGATGGAGGCAGATTTCTCCGAGGCGACCGATTACGATATCGATATTTTTAATAATAAAATTAAAGGTGCTAAGTTTAGCCGCGACGAAGCCGTTCGTTTACTCAATGGCTTAGAGATCAACCTAGTCGATTAAGCTGCCATTTTACCGAGCTTGTTTTGGTAATTTTTTAGATTTTTTTAGGGTGTTTTTTATCTCAAAATTTAGGCGGGTTAAGCCCTAAATGACTCGCCAATTCAATTGATCCTATTCACAAATTTTTAGAGTATTTTTAACTTTTAGTTGCCGCAGATCACACCAAACTTGCCTATGTGGTTTACCACAATAGCCGCATACCTCTTTCGAGATAACAATTACCCTGGAACAGCAAAATGCCAACGTTTTTTAAGGCATTGGCATTAATAACTAAAAACCTGTGAGCAGATTTAGCCTTTAACCGCAGTGGTGACAAAAAGCCTAAGTTTGCGTGTGCCAATTGGCGCATAAGGGTGGATGAGTGTGATGGAGGTAACCATGATTGAGCTTAATAGGCGAACCTTTTTAAAGGGCGCAGGGGCCAGCGGTGCAACGTGCGCCTTGGCTAGCCTGTTGCCAGGCAGCTTAGCGGCATTAGAAAGTAAGCAGCTGAAGGGAATGGGCAAGGAAATTGCCAGTATTTGTGAGATGTGTTCGACCCGCTGCCCGATTTCAGCGCGGGTGATTGAAGGTAAAAACGTCTTTATCAGTGGTAACAAGGCGGCTAAATCCTTTGGCGGTAAAGTCTGTGCCCGTGGTGGTGCTGGCCATAGTTTACTTTACGATCCACAGCGGATTGTGAAACCACTCAAACGGGTTGGCGAGCGCGGCGAGGGTAAGTGGGTTGAAATCAGTTGGGATGAAGCCTATCAACTAATTGCCGATAATCTCAATAAAATCAAGCAAGCTCACGGCCCAGAGGCGGTGGCGTTTTCCTCAAAATCCGGTTCGCAAGAAAAACACCTATTCCACCTCGCCACGGCGTTTGGTAGCCCAAATACCTTTACCCATGCCTCAACTTGCCCAGGTGGTTATGAAATTGCCGCTAAGGCCATGTTTGGCACTAAGGTAAAGCGCGACTTAAGCAACTCCAAATACATCATTAACTTCGGCCATAACCTGTACGAAGGCATCAACATGTCCGAAACCCGTGGCATGATGGCGGCGCAAATGGATAAAGGCGCCAAGCTGGTGGTATTTGAGCCAAGATTCTCAGTGGTTGCCGATAAAGCCGATGAATGGTACGCGATTCGTCCCGGCACCGATGTGGCCGTCGCTTTAGCCTTATGCCATGTATTGATTGAAGAAAACCTTTACGACAAGGCCTTTATCGAGCGTTATGTGGAAGGTTTTGACGCCTTCGCCGCCGAAGTAAAAGCCTACACCCCTGAGTGGGCCGAAACCGTTTCCGATGTGCCCGCCAAAGACATTCGCCGTATTGCCCGTGAATATGCCGCTAAAGCGCCCCATGCTGTAGTGGATTTTGGTCACCGAGCCACCTTTACCACCGAAGAGTTTGAAATGCGCCGCGCGCTTTACGCTGCCAACATATTGATTGGCAATATTGAGCGTAAGGGCGGTATCTACCTAGGTCAAAAGCCTAGCGATTATAACAAGCTCGCGGGTGAAGATGTGTCGCCTGTGCTGGGTAAACCCGGCGTGAAAGATATGCCAAAACCAGCGGCAAAACGTATCGACCAAGTGGAAGAGCAGTACGCCATGATGTGGTCAGCGGGCGGGATTTATCAAACCATCCTCGATGCGACCTTAAGTGCCGTGCCCTACCAATTACACGGTTGGGTGATGTCCCGTACTAACCCAATGCAAACCATGACCGACAGAGCGCGTGTGGTCGAAGCCTTGAAAAATCTCGACTTTGTTGCCGTGTGCGATGTGTATATCAGCGAAACCGCCGCCTATGCCGACGTGATTTTACCTGAGTCAACTTACCTTGAACGCGATGAGGAAATCGCCGACAAGTCAGGTAAAAACCCTGCCTACTATGTGCGCCAACGGGTAGTTGAAACCTTAGGGGATACTCGTCCTTCATGGCAAATCTTTAAGGATATTGGCCACAAATTGGGCCTGAGTGAATTCTACCCTTGGGACAACATGGAAACCCTGCAACTGTTGCAGGTAAACCGCGACACAGATCTGCTACGCCGGATCAAAGACGAAGGTTTTGTCAGCTTCGGTAAGCCGATAATGCTGCGCGAACCTAAAATGGTGGCCGAATTTACTAAGGCTTACGCCAATGCCAAACCCGTGGATGAAGACGGCACCTACGGCAGTTTACTCAGCTTTAAAACCCCAAGCGGCAAGATTGAATTGACCTCAGCCAAGGTTGAAGCCATGGCGCCAGGACGCGGGGTGATTAAGTTCCGCGAAGTGCAGCTTAAAAAGCCTAATGAACTCTACTTTATCCAAGGTAAGGTTGCGGTACATACCAATGGCGCGACCCACAATGTGCCCATGCTGGCGAATTTGATGTCGGATAACGCCGTATGGGTTCACCCAGATACCGCGAGCAAATTAGGCATCAGCAATGGTGACCCTATCCGCTTAACCAGTAGCGTAGGTACAGAAGAAGGCCATGCGTTAGTCACCCCGGGCATTCGCCCCGATACCGTGTTTGCTTATATGGGCTTTGGCTCTAAAAACAAAGAGTTGGTCAGAGCGACAGGCAAAGGTATCCACTGTGGAAACTTATTGCCCCACGTTACCGCACCTGTGTGTGGCATGACAGTACACACCACTGGCGTCACGCTGGCAAAACGCTAATTGGAGGCTCAAATGACTAAAAGATATGTGATGGTGCACGATGAGAACAAGTGCATCGGCTGCCAAGCCTGTAACGTGGCTTGCCGCAGTGAAAACGGCGTACCAGAAGGGGTGACCCGTTTACAGGTGAGAGTCGAAGGGCCCTATGGCGAAATGCCACATCTGCACTTTAAGTACCACAGAGTGTCGTGTCAGCAGTGTGAAGATGCGCCCTGTGTGAAGGTGTGTCCAACGGGCGCGGCCTACGTTGGCGAGGACGGCATTGTCTCTATCCACGGCGACAAGTGTGTGGGTTGTATGTACTGCGTGGCGGCGTGCCCCTACAAAGTGCGTTTTATGAATCCCGAAACCAAAGTGGCTGACAAGTGTAACTTCTGTAAGGACACCCGCTTGGCCCGTGGAGAACAACCAGCCTGCGTGACTGTATGTCCGACCGATGCATTGGTGTTTGGCGATGCTAACGATCCACAAAGTGATGTGGCAAAACTGCTTAACACTAAGATCACTTACCAAGATAAGACCCATTTAGGCACTCATCCTAGGGTATATCGCGTTCCTACCAAAAGAGGGGGGATTTGATTATGAACAATACTTGGGGCGATATGGCACAATATGATCCCGTCACTTGGCACTGGGTCATCGCCGTGTATCTGTTTATGGCGGGTTTATCCGCCGGAAGTTTGCTGATTGGCATTGGTTTGCGTTGGTTCAATCAAGAAAAAACGCAAATTGAGAGCAATATTCTCAAGGCCGCGGCGATTATTGGCCCTGTGGCCATCAGCTTAGGTTTGGCTTGTTTAGTGTTTGATTTAACTAAGCCTTTCCACTTCTGGTTGATTTTAATTAACTACAACTTCCAGTCCGTTATGGCGATTGGGGTACTAGCGCTACTGGCTTACTCACCCTTGGCATTTGCCTACGCGATTCTTGTGCTGCGTGACGATTTGCCAAAGTGGGGCTTAGGTTTCTTAGTGCCTATCGCTAAGCTGCTGATGCCCTTTAGAAAGCTGATTGAAGTGCTATTGTTTGTCCTCGCGATCGGTGTAGGCGCATACACTGGCTTCTTAATTTCGGCGATGAATGCCTATCCGATGCTGAACACTGCGGTATTACCAGCGCTGTTCTTGGTATCTGGTTTATCGGCGGGCGCTGCGGCCAATGCGGTGCTGGCGCTGGTGATGTTCAAAACCGATAGTCACGACAAGACCTTAGCCAAAATGCATGGCTTAGAGCTGCCAGTGATGGCAATCGAAATCATGTTCCTGTTTATGTTGTTCTGCGCCTTGTACTTTAAGGGCGGTGCGGCGGCTGCGGCGCTGGCATCACTCACCTCTGGCGTGTGGGCAAGCGTATTCTGGATTGGCGTGGTCGGGATTGGCTTTGGTGTGCCATTGCTGTTTATGCTGTTGCCTGCCGCAACTCGCCACAGCAAGGGCGCGATGATTATGGTGGCCTGCGCCAGCTTAACCGGCGTGTTAGCACTGAGACACTTTATCGTGTATGCAGGACAAAGCTACCTGAGCTAAGTGATGTTAGCGAATGCTCTAACCCATGGCATTCAAACTAGCGCAACAAATATGAGTATTACTTTAATACGATTAAGTGATACTCAAATGGGTTACAACACGCATCCCTGCAAGCAAAAAGCACCGGTAACGGTGCTTTTTTATGGCGGCAATTGGCAGAGGATTATTGCGGCAATAGCTCAATCACAGATTTCACCGTAAGCACTAAGGCGCTGATAGCACAGAGGGCTAAGGTCGCCATCTTGGTCTTATGCTTATCCACATTCCCCACCAGTTTGCCCGCCACTAAATAGCCTAAAAACACTGAGGGCAACAGCATCAGGGATAACCATAAATGCTTAACTTCGAGCAGGCCCGTCACCCCAAGAATGACCAGCGCTATGGTCGAGCTGAAGATAAAGAAGGCTGATAGTGCGGCGCGAAACTTTGAGGCATCCTTACCAGCCAACAGAATCGCCATCGGCGGACCACCAATGGCGGCAATATTACCGAAGATCCCCGATATCACGCCCGCGCCAAATAGCGTCGCTTTATTCACTGGCAAGCTAAATTTATACAGACTCAGCACCACGGCGACTGCCACAATGGCTGCAATCGCTAAACCAAGAATCGGCTGCGGCGCAAACAGCAACAGGCTGGCACCGATAAAACCTCCGGGTACTCGACCGATAAGCGCGTATTGCAAGCCATTGAATTCTAAATGGCCGCGTTCACGCAATAGGGTGAGTAGCGCGATGGAAAAGCCCATCACAATCACGGGGGCGGGCACTAATTCGGGGTCGACAATATACAGCAGCGGACTCGCCACCACAGCAAGGCCAAAGCCAATCAGACTTTGGGTGAGGGCACCTAAAAACACAATCACAGACGCAATAGCGAGCGTTTGTGGATCTATCAAGGAGAACATAGGATTCCATCAAAACAAAATAGGGATCGTTACTCTAACCCATCAGGCAAGATGAGTATTAACGATCCCTAATGATTAGGTGCGGCAGGATTATGGACGCCTGAGCGTTATTCCATATCTTCCCACTCGATCCCCATTTCGTCCATCAACCGCTTCGCTTCAGCGGGGATGCTGTCTGGGCACTCTTTCGACAGATCGGTATCATCAGGCAGAGGCTGGCCAGTGTAGGCATGCAAAAATGCTTCGCACAACAGTTCGCTATTCGTTGCGTGGCGCAGGTTGTTGACCTGACGACGGGTACGTTCATCCGTGAGGACTTTTAGCACTTTGAGCGGAATAGACACAGTAATTTTCTTTACTTGTTCATTCTTCTTGCCATGTTCAGCATAGGGGCTGATGTATTCCCCATTCCATTCAGTCATTGACTCACCTGTTATAACGCTAAATTCGGGGCAGATTTTAAACCCTTACAGATTACAGTCAAATTATTGCTACTATTTCTTAGTGATTGCAAACAGATTTCTTTATGTTTAGACGTCTAAACGTCTTAACGCCTATTGACGATACCACTGGGCTTAGGTACATTTAGACGTCCAGACATCTCTTTGTGAACTTAGGAGTTCCCGATGACCGCAGGTAAATTAGTGACCGAACGTCAATTAGCCACATTGGCAGTGCGTCAGGGTATCGAAAGTGATACTCAGTATGGCGCTGTGGTGCCGCCAATTTACCTGTCGACGAATTACGCCTTCGATGGTCATAAAAATCCTCGTGAATTTGATTACAGCCGTTCCGGCAATCCTACCCGCAGCATCCTAGGTGATGCCCTAGCTAAGCTGGAAAAGGGCGCAACCGGTGTAGTGACTTGTACTGGCATGGCAGCCATTACCTTAGTGACCACTTTACTGGGACCAGATGATTTACTGGTGGTGCCCCACGATTGTTACGGTGGCTCTTACCGTTTATTCACCAACCTCGCGAAAAAAGGCCAATTTAAACTGCTGGTGGTCGATCAAACCGACGCCCAAGCGCTTGAGCAAGCCATCGCCCAGCAACCTAAGATGGTGTGGATTGAAACCCCATCTAACCCTCTGCTGCGAGTCGTCGATATCGAATCTATCGCCAAGGCGAGCCACGGTGTGGGCGCGTTAGTGGTAGTGGACAACACTTTCCTCTCGCCAATTTTGCAGCAACCGCTATTACTGGGTGCCGATATCGTTATCCACTCCACCACTAAGTACATCAATGGTCACAGCGATGTGGTGGGCGGCGCGGTGATCGCCAAAGATCCTCAACTCGGCGAGACCTTACATTGGTGGTCAAACACCTTGGGCTTAACGGGTTCAGCCTTCGACAGTTATCAAACCCTGCGCGGTCTGCGTACCTTAGCCGTGCGCATTCGTGAGCACCAAAACAATGCCCAGCGTATTGTGGACGTGCTGACGAGTAGTCCTGTGGTGAGCAAAGTGTATTACCCAGGTCTTGCGGATCATCCCGGCCATGCCATTGCCGTCAAGCAACAAAAAGGTTTTGGCGCTATGCTGAGTTTTGAGCTTAAGGGCGGCGAGGCCGAAGTGGTCGCCTTTTTAGATGCGTTAAGTTTATTCAGCGTGGCTGAGAGTTTAGGCGGCGTCGAGAGTCTCGTAGCCGTGCCCGCGACCATGACCCACAGGGCGATGGAGCCGCAAGCGCGTTTTGAAGCTGGTATTAAAGACACCCTATTACGTTTGTCGGTTGGTATTGAAGATGCCGACGACTTAGTTGCAGATATTCAAGCAGGATTGGCCGCCGTCGCGGCTTGTCAGTAGAGGAATAATAGATGGCACGTTGTCACTTACATAAATTTGGTGGTTCCAGTTTAGCCGATGCCGATTGTTATCGCCGAGTCGCCCATATTCTGTTAACCCATGGCCATAGTGATGATCTGGTGGTGGTGTCTGCCGCGGGTAAAACCACTAACTTTTTATATAAATTATTGTCCCTGCGCGATAGCAACCAATTATGGCAGGAAGAGTTACAAGTCCTTATCAGCTATCAGCAGGGCTTGATTGAGCAGCTGTTATCTAACGAGCAGGCGCGGGATTTACGTGAGCGTTTAACGACGGATAAAGCCCAGTTAATCAGTCTATTATCTTTAGATTCCCGTAACGATTACCAAATTAGTCATGTGGTGAGTTTTGGTGAGCGTTGGTCAGCGCGTCTGATGGCAGCGCTGCTGCGTGAATCTGGCGTGGCCGCAAGTCATGTGGATGCCTGCTCGATTTTAGTGGCAGATGAGGCCGCTGTGCCGCAAATCCGTGTGCAAGAATCCCGCGCCAAAGTGCAAGCCTTACTGGCCGCGCATCCTAACGAGCGTTTAGTGATCACCGGTTTTATCTGCGCCAACGAGCGTGGCGATACCTTGTTATTGGGTCGCAATGGCTCTGACTTTAGCGCCAGCTTAATTGCCAGCCTTGCCGATATTGAGCGCGTGACCATTTGGACCGACGTTGAAGGGGTATTTAACGCCGATCCCAATAAGATCAACGATGCCAAGTTACTGAAAAGCATGTCACTTGCTGAAGCGGACCGCTTGGCGCGTTTAGGCTCACCCGTGTTGCATTCACGTACTTTGCAGCCGCTGTTTAACACTGAGGTGAGCCTAGCTGTGCGTTCAAGCTACGCCTCCCATACCGACTTTACCCTGATTGCGCCGCACAGTTCCTCAGCGAGTGCGCCCGTGGTGACCAATCTAAATGCCGTGGTGTTATTTGGCTTTAAGATCGCGGGTGATGTCGCCAGTCTGCTCGAGCAATTGGTGGAGGCGGGATTAACACCACTGGCACATTGGGTATCGGCGCATCAACGGCTTGAGCTTGCCTATACCGCTGAAAACCAAAAACAAGTACAAAAATTATTGGATGCGCAGGCCGAAGCCCTCGGCATTAAAGATCTGCAAATTAATACCGAACTCGGCTTAGTGGCACTCGTGAGTGCCGATGCCGAGCATTATCGCCGCAGCTTTGCCCGTTTACTGAGCCGCGATGCTAAGCCCTTGTTCAGTGGTGACTTAAGTTTGGTGACCTTAGTGCCACAGTCGCAGGTTAATCTGCTGACACAAAAAGTGCATCGCCGCTGTGCTGGCCCGCGTAAACGCATTGGCGTATTGCTGCTGGGTGTGGGCAATATTGGCGAGGCGTGGGTGAAGCTGTTTAAGTCAGTTTCTCCCTCGTTAAATCAAGAGCTTGAAGCGCAAGTCGAGTTAGTCGGTCTGGTTACTTCCAGTAAAGCCCTGATTAAGTCTACGGGGGTGGATCTGGAAAGCTGGCAGCAGGAATTTGATACTGAAGCGACTCCTTGGCAGTACGAGCATCTATTTGAACAATTAGAACAACTTAACTGCGATGAACTGATTGCATTAGATATCAGCGCCAGCGCCAGTTTAACCCTGCAATACCCAGAGTTTTTCGAGCGCGGCATCCATATGGTCAGCGCAAACAAACTCGCGGGTTCTGGCCCACTGCCTTTTTATCGCGAGCTTAAAGAACAACTCGGTTATCGCCGTTTATTCTGGCGCTATAACGCCAGCTGCGGCGCGGGTTTACCTATTCAGCACGCCTTAAACGATCTGCGTAACAGTGGCGATAGCGTTGAAGCCGTGGGTGGGATTTTCTCTGGCACCCTGTGTTGGTTATTTGAGAAATACGATACCAGTAAACCCTTCTCGGAATTAGTGATTGAAGCACGTGGTTTAGGGATTACCGAACCCGATCCTCGGGACGATCTTTCTGGTCGCGATATGCAGCGCAAGTTGCTGATTTTAGCCCGTGAAATCGGCCTAGAAATCGAGCTTGAGGATATTGAGCTGCGCTCCTTAGTGCCTGCCCATTTAGCGGATATTCCACTGGAGCAATTCCTTGCCCGCATCGGTGAGCTGGATGATGAATTATTGCAGCAATATGGCGCAGCGGCGGAACAAAACAAAGTGCTGAGATATGTCGCCTCCTTGGATAATAGCGGCGCAGTCCTTAAAGCCGAGGTGGGATTACAGTGGATTGATGCGAGCCACCCCTATGCCAATCTGACGCCCGGTGACAATGTGTTTGTGATCCGCTCAGCTTTCTATCAAGGTAATCCTTTGATTATCCGTGGGCCGGGTGCGGGCCGTGAAGTGACGGCAGCAGCTGTACAATCGGATCTAACACAGATCTGCCGCGATCTATTGCAAGAATAGATTTAAATTCAAAAGCTTAAAGGACTCATTTGAGTCCTTTTTTATTGGCGAAGATAAGGACTAAAATCAAGGTGATCAACGAGGGATAAGAAAATGCCAAAAAGGGGGATTTTTTGGCTTGACTTAACAGCCAGTTTCTCTAGTATATGGACATATAGACGTCCAAACGTCCATATGGATTAAACTACTGCATTAATAGTCGTACCAGTCGCGATAAGTGTCGCACTCGGGCGGTTGAGGAAATACACATGGCTTTTCATCACGCACAACATTCACATTCGCTAAACCAAAGTTTGTCTGAACTTAATGGCGATATTAATGTTTCTTTTGAGTTTTTCCCGCCATCAACCCCCGAAATGGAACAGATCCTGTGGAACTCTATCCGCCGTTTAGAGCCGCTGAATCCTAAATTTGTCTCAGTAACCTATGGGGCAAACTCGGGTGTGCGTGACCGTACCCACGGCGTGATTGAACGTATTCAACAAGAAACCAACCTAGTCGCTGCGCCGCACTTAACCTTAGTGGATGCCAGTGATGAAGAGCTGTTAGATCTGGCAAAGCATTACTGGAAATCGGGTATTCGCGACATAGTGGCGCTGCGTGGTGACTTGCCTGCGGGCAGCCCAAAACCGACTCGCTTTGCGGTGGATCTAGTACGCTTACTGCGCTCAGTGGCTGACTTTGATATTTCGGTCGCCGCTTATCCAGAAGTGCACCCAGATGCGGCTAACGCTCAGGCGGATTTGATTAACCTTAAGCGTAAAATCGATGCCGGTGCGAGCCGTGCTATTACCCAGTTTTTCTTCGATGTGGAATCTTACCTGCGTTTTCGCGACCGCTGTGTTGCGGCGGGGATTGATGTCGAAATCGTACCCGGTATTTTACCCGTGACTAACTTTACCCAGTTAAAGCGTTTTGCGGGCATGACCAATGTGAGCTTACCAAGCTGGTTACATAAGCAGTTTGATGGCCTTGAAAATGATGCCGGAACCCGTCAGCTGGTGGGCGCAAACGTGGCGATCGATATGGTGAAAGTGTTGTCCCGCGAAGGGGTAAAGGATTTCCACTTCTACACCTTAAACCGTGCGGAATTGACCTATGCGATTTGCCATACCTTAGGGGTGCGCCCAAAGGCGGTATAACGTTAACAGCATAAAAAAACGCCGCTATTTAGCGGCGTTTTGTTTTGCTTGAATCCTAAATCCTAAACTGAGCGAGAAGTGTGGTTAAGCGCATCGACAACTGTGCTAACTCGTCTCCCGCCCGAGCCGTTTGCTCAGCACTCTCGGTGGCATTGGTCGTAATATCATTAATATTATTGACGTTTTTATTGATTTCCGCCGACACAGCACATTGCTCGTTGGCAGCGCTAGCGATTTGAATGTTCATTTGACTAATGGTGGATACGGCTTGGGTAATGGCTTCGAGCGCTTCCCCCGCCTCGTGCACCAACGAAACACAGTTTTGCGTGGTGGCGGTACTGGTATTCATGGTACTGACGGTGGATTTGGCACTCTGTTGCAAGGCTTCAATCATCTGCTGAATTTCGCTGGTTGAAGCTTGAGTACGGCTGGCGAGCGTACGTACTTCATCTGCCACCACCGCAAAACCACGGCCTTGTTCACCCGCACGGGCGGCCTCAATGGCGGCATTGAGGGCGAGCAAATTGGTTTGATCGGCAATATTACGGATAACGACTAATACCGAGTCAATCTGCGCTGTATTACGCTCGAGTTCGTTGATGGCCGTGGCAGCATGGGCTATTTCATCCGCCAGCAGACTTATAGTCGAAATGACCTTTTCAACCAGCAACTTACCATGTTCAGTTGACTCGCTGGCGTGGGTTGCTGCGTCGGCGGCATCAGTCGCATTGTGGGCAACTTCTTGTACTGTTGCCGCCATTTCATTCATGGCGGTGGCGACTTGTTCTGTCTCGAGGTGTTGCCGTTTTGCCATTTGCTGAGTTTCATGGGTAATGGCAGACATTTCTTCGGCCGATGTCGCCAGTAAGCTGGTAGAGTCAGAGACTTGAGCAACAGTCGCGTGGATTTTCTCAGCAAAGCGGTTAAAGGCGAGTGCAAGTTGCGCAATTTCGTCTTTACTCTTCACTTCAATCCGGCGGGTTAAATCGCCTTCACCTTCGGCAATGTCATTGAGCGCATTGGTTGTTTCGGCAATGGGGCGAGTAATACTCTTAGCGATAAACCAGGCAATCGCGGTGCCAATTAGGAAGGCGATAAAGCCTATCAAAATGAGTTTAAAGCGAATATCGGACATCGCTTGTTCGGAGTGGCTTCTGTCCAGTGCAATATCCAGCACACCAAAGGTTTTGCCCGAGTAGTCTTTCATCCCATGACGATACAGGGCGTAACTCTTGCCGTCTAAATCGATGGTGCGAATCACTTCAGTACCTTGCATTACCTTGTTGAGTTCGCTGGAGGCGCTGGTGTCGGTGGTAAAAGTGCCACCAAAGGGGACAAAGTTGCCGTCCTTAGGCAGCAAAAGAGTTATCTCAGCTTGGTAGGCATTTTTAAAATTGTCGAAGAAGGGCTGGCCAAATGACATGCCAAACTCGACCGAACCCGTATGTTGCCCTTGGTAAGTCATGGGCACTAGGCCACGGATACCTAAGCCTTCGACCCCGTATTCTAAGCCGCTCAGTGGCTGTTTTTGGGTGTTGGTTTCGACAATGGTTTTACGAATCGCGGTGAGGTCATCACCAAATTTTTCAGGGCGATGCAGGCGTAAAAATGAGGTCGCGGGTGGAGTATGAAACTGAAACTGTTGCACAGCAAAATCTTGTTTAAGGCGGGTAAATAACGGCAGAGTACGTTGTAGCAGTTCATTGCGGTCGCCCTCGGCAAAGCTGCTTTGGATCTCTGGGGTTAAAGAGATTAAGGTTGCCATTGCCTGCGCCCTTTGCCCTGATGAGGCTATATTAGCGACTGCGGTTTCGTACAGTTTATGTAGTTCCCTTTGCTCGGCACCGCGAATTTGGCGACTAAATTCCGATAGCACCAGCGGCATGATAAAGCTCATCACCGCAAATAGCAGTAGGCTAATGCCTAATACTATCCGAGTGCTAATGTTTAAATTCTTCACAGCGAACCTCCAAATATCCGTATGTCAGCCTGATTATCTTTTAAATATTATAGAGATACTGCTTTTTATATTTGAGAGCGCGCGAGCCTTTTTCAGTTGTTTTTCGATTTTTTGCGGATTTCGTGGCAGCGTGCACAGATCTTTTATGGGTATAAAATATTTACTTAGCCTGCTAACTAAGTATAATGCTTAGCAGGCTAAGTAAATGGATAAGCATCATGTATAAAGAACTCGAGCGATTAAAGGAGTTATCCCTAGCGGAACATTTGGGTCGCTTACACCGACTATGGCGCACCGTGGCGGATGTGGAATTAGCGCCGCTCGGGTTAACCCATCCTCGCTGGACGGCATTGTGGAAGTTATTGCGTCTGGGTGACAACGTGAGCCAAAAAGTGTTGGCGGACGCGCTAGAAATCGAATTGGCTTCTTTAATGCGCACCTTAGGACAGCTTGAGGAGCAAGGTTTAGTCGAGCGTCATTGCTGCACTAAAGATAAGCGCGCCAGAATTGTGTCCTTAACTCCAGCGGGTAAAGACGTATTAAAGCAAGTCGAAGCGCGGATTATTAGTGTACGTGGTGAATTATTAGCGGGAATTAGCGCCGCTGAGCTTGGTGAGTTTGAACGCATCATTAGCCTAATTAGTGAAAACGCCTTGGCCAAGTTGGCCAACAGCACAGATATTCTTGAGTGAGAAATAACATGACACCGGATCAACAATTTGCCCGTTTGGTCAAAATCGCCATGCTCGGTTTTGTGGCTGTGTTTGGCTATTTTATGTTTGCCGACGCTATGATGCCCTTAACCCCACAGGCCATGGCAACCCGTGTGGTGACTAAGGTGACTCCGCAGATCAGCGGCAAGATCCAAAGCATTAATGTGCACAATAACCAAGTGGTCGCCAAAGGCGATTTACTGTTTCAAGTCGACCCCGCGCCATTTGAGTTGGCTGTGTCACATGCCAAATTGGCCCTAGAGCAAGTGCGTCAGGACAATGCGGAGCTTGATGCTTCTCTTTTAGCCGCTAAGGCAGAAGTCAATGCGAGTGCGACGGCTGCCCAGCAAAAACGCCGCGAAGCCAAACGGTTAGATGCACTTTATGCAACCCATGGCGTTTCGCAGCAGTTGCGTGATCAAGCCGATAGTGATGCGGCCGCGGCTGAGGCGAATTTGTTAGCCGCTAATGCCCGCCTTGAAAAGCTTAAAGTGAGCCGCGGTCTCTATGGTGAAGATAACCTTAGAGTTCGCCAAGCGATGAATGCGTTAGCGCAAGCGGAGTTGAATCTGTCTTATACCCAAATCCGTGCCGACCAAGATGGCGTAGTGACTAACCTGCAACTCGAAGTGGGCAGCTTTGCCGCCGTTGGTCAGCCATTACTCGCCTTAGTTTCTGATAAATTGGATATTATTGCCGATTTTCGCGAAAAAACCTTACGGGGCGTGAATGCCACTTATCCCGCATTAATCGCCTTTGACGGTGAGCCGGGTCGCTTGTATCACGCCCAAGTGAGCAGTGTCGATGCAGGGGTGAGTGCGGGGCAGTTTGATGCCAATGGCCGTTTAGCCGCGCCGCAGGAGTCGGACCGTTGGGTGCGTGATGCGCAGCGCTTAAGACTGCACTTAGTCTTAGATAACAGCGAGTCAGGCAACAGTGTAATGAATAACCTCCCCGCAGGGGCGCGCGCCACAGTGCAATTGCTGCCCGACAATACCCTGTTTAATCTGCTTGCCAAGGTGCAGATTAAGGTCATTAGCCTGCTCCATTACATCTATTAATATCAAGGCAATTTGCATGTTGTTACGCCACAGCCCATTAACCGCCAATGATTTACGCCAGTGTTTGCGCATTGCCACTGGCGGTACCATTGGTTTTACCCTGTGTAAGCTATTTGGTTGGAGTAATGGGGTGTTTTTTACTGTAACCCCAATGTTATTACTGGGTTTAGTCCCTGTGATAAGTGGCCATGCGGTAAGGCAATTATTGGCATCATCTGCCATTGCGGGGCTTGAAGTCGGCCTGCTTGGAGGCTTCTTCGGTAGCCACCCAGGCTTGATGACACCGATTGTCTTCCTGCTGTTTTTGTATCGTTTTGCGGCGATGTCCCGCGGTAGCCTGTTCCTCTTTGGTGCCAATGGCGTGCTGAGTTTAAGCATTATGCTGCACTTTGCCAGCTATCCGGGCACAGATCTGAATGATCTGATTTTTAGTAACTTTTGGGCGACAGGGCTATCAGTCATCATCGCCTATTTAATGACTGCACTTTGGCCGGATGTTGAACCTCGCGCCGCCTATCAACCCGGCCCTAAAGCACCGCACCGTATGCGCCATGAGGCGTTGCTCGGTGCCAGCATTGCCACGCTCTCTTTCTTAGTGTTTCAGATTTTCGATCTGCGTGATTCGATGTCGGCGCAGGCAACCACCTTGCTACTTTTATTCCCCATGCATTGGAACGGGGCGTTGGATTATGCCCGTAAACGTGCCATTGGCACCTTGCTTGGGGTGTCTTTTGGGGTGATGGTGCAACTCTTTCTCTACGATTGGTCAGGATTGTTGATCCTGATTGTGCCGCTGCTGTGGCTTGGCTTAATGTTGTTTGCGCAGGCCCATGTAAAAGAGGCGAGCGGCTCAGGTGTGGGGTTTGGTGCTATGACGACGTTAGGGATTTTGTTTGGCCAATACTTAACCCCAGGTAACGACTTAATTTTTAGTGCCCTGTATAGGGTGAGCAGCATTTTTGTGGCGATAGTGGCGACGTTATTCCTCTGTTATCTGCTGCATAAGTTATTGAATAGCTTTGAAGCGACCCGATTTGGTTACTAAAAGGTTAATATTAGATTTTTTTAATGCTTGTTCCGCTTCCGTGCAAGGAGTATGGTGTTTTGATGCGTTTAGTGTGGGCTAAACGTAGAACGCACCACTCAATTATCTCTTTTTTAGCGACCTTGGTTTAGCCGTTAACGCGGTTTTTCAAGCGTTTTCGTGTGATTCAAGGTTTGTTCAAGGATAGAAAATGAATAATAAAATTAAAACATTAGCCAAAGGCATCGCGCTCATTAGCGGCTGTGCCTTGACCTCTGTCGCCATCGCTAACACGGCAACAATCCCGCCAGCGGGACAAATCTGCGTGACCTGCCACGGCGTCGAAGGTGAGGGCATTGAGCCACTTGGCCCTCGCTTGGCCGGACTCTCTAAAGAATATATCACCACCCAATTACAACATTTTCAGGCAGGTGTGCGCCAAAATGCGACCATGATGCCGATGGCGATGACACTGCAAGGTGATGGCATTGAGCAAGTGGCGAGTTATTTCTCCGCCAAATTACCTAAAACTGAGATTAAGCCTGTGCTTAGGGGCGAACAAATCACCTTTAGCGATGATACCGCGCGCTTAGCCTATCAAGGTGATTGGTCTCGCGGCTTACCGGCTTGCGTGACATGCCATGGCCCCTCGGGTTTAGGTGGCGGGCTGTTCCCGCGTTTAGCGGGTCAGCAGGCCAGCTATATCAAGACGCAACTGTTGGCGTGGCAAGCTGGCACACGTAAGGGAGATGTGGACGGCATGATGGCCAATGTGGCTAACAAGCTGACCGCCGCAGAGGTGGATGCCTTAGCGAACTACTTTGCGAATTTGAAATAAGGAGCCAGCCATGAAATCTTCTGCCATCTTACTATTGGCCGCCATGGGCGTGCTGACAGCTCAGGTACAAGCGGCGCAAGAATTACCTGATAAACAAGCGCCATTGCCCTCAGTCCCTAAAAATCCTGATCAAACCTATCTTACGCCTAGACCCTTAAGCGCGATTCCCGAAGGTGCCTTCGGCGATAAAGTACGCTTGGGTTATCAGTTATTTGTGAATACCCAGCAGCTGAGAGATAAGTATGTGGGTAATGAACTTAACTGCGCCAACTGCCATATGGATGCGGGCCGTAAGGCGAATGCGTCACCGGTGTGGGGCGCCTATTTTGCCTATCCCGCGTATCGTAAAAAAGACGATAAAGTAAATACCTTTCAAGAGCGGATACAAGGCTGCTTTAACTATTCGATGAATGGTAAAGCCCCCGCTGCGGGCAGCCCCGAACTGGTTGCGCTATCGGCCTATGCCTACTGGTTAGGGATGAGTGGTTTAATGGATGCGGTTAACCTTGATGGCCCTGTGCCAGAACTCAGCGATGCCGAATTGGTAAAAGGCGCAAAACGTGAGGATTTCCCACTGCCGGACGCCCTAGCCAAAGCCATGACAGTGGAGCAACGCGCGAATCTGCCGGGCCGTGGTTATCCTGAGATCCCAAAACCAGAACTTGCGTTCTCACCCGAGCGCGGCAAAGCAGTGTATACCGCCCACTGCCAAGCGTGCCATGGCGCCGATGGTCAAGGCCAAGCGATTGCTGGTGTTTACTCTCTGCCACCATTATGGGGCCCAATGAGTTACAACTGGGGCGCGGGGATGCACAGGGTCAATACAGCCGCATTCTTCATTTATGAAAACATGCCTTTCGGTAAGAGCATGCAGTTGACTAATCAACAAGCTTGGGACGTTGCCGCTTACATCAACTCCCATGAACGGCCACAGGACCCCCGCAATAAGGGCGATGTGAAACAAGCGCAGGAAAAATACCATAACGATAACGACTATTACGGTGTCGACGTCGATGGCAAAGTGCTTGGTACTGGTTCTTATCCGGTGTTTCCGAAAAAGTCTTAGTTGAGTAGCTCTCATTCAGTGCTCGCGTTATTAAGTAAGGTGAGTAACTGGATGGGAGGCTTATTAAATCGCCTTTTGGTGTTCAGTGAATATGTGAGTCATAGCGGCCTAACGGCCGAGGTGAATCAAAGTCGTAGGGTTTCACCCCTGATTTTTAATCAAGAGTCGACTAAGAGGGGATCAACAGCAATTCCCTCTTGCCTCTTTGTTAATAAGAGTCCTCGCCGAACAACGTCCATGTCTAACTGCCAGTTCGCCATCCGTGGCTCTCGTTCGTAACGCTGCTATGCAGCACTCACCCTAGCGAAGTTACATGCATTGGTTAGTGGTTTCGTGCTTATTCGAAAATCACTAACGCTTCCGATGGGGCGTCCCTTCCCCCCGAAAGCTACGCAGACTTCCTGTCTGCGTCACGCGATTTTCTTCAACGCCCTTCAACAACTTCGCAGGGTAGGGTGAACTTCTGTTGCCTTAGTGCTAGCTGTTAGTCCTAAAGATTTGTGCTTGTCCCATCTTTCTGGGAAATTTATAAACTAACTTTAAAGTGAGCCTATAAAGGTATCGGTTTTTGTTTGGATGTTTATGCAATCAACTGAAATTATTACCCTTTCACTTTGCCTAATACTATTTACCGCGCCAAAATACTTCTCGGTAAATAAGGTCGCGATTTTTCTGGATGAAAAATGTTGAAAGCCCACTGAGGATGATGCTAACTTATTGGCATCATTAAATTATTTACTCATTTATTCCTATGTCTAACTCTATTCGGGTTGGGTTTTATTAGAAGAGCAGGTAATACACTGTTAACACTCACTGGAGCTACGTGGCGTGGATTATGAATTTTGGAAAGCAGCAGGTAATGGATTGATTGAGCTGGTAAAGGTTTCTGGCCCATATGTTGTTGCCATATTAGGGGCTTTTTTTGGATATTTGGGTAACAGGAATGCCAAAGAAATTTCGATTAAAGTAGCCGAGTTACAAAGTGAAAAAGATTTAAGTTTGCAGAGGGAAAATCATCGTTTTGAGGATGGAAAGCGGATCTCTGGAATCAAGAAAGACGTTATCGACCGCGTAATTAATGAGTTAGAACCTGTTTATAGCAACACATTGTTGTTGGTTAAATCGTACTATTCCATGTGTAGCTCGGGAGAGTCATTTAACAAGCCGCTGTTTAATCAGCTTATAAGAGATAGATTTTTTGCAGATGTAAAGCCACAGGATGAGGCTAATTCAGCCATGGCCAGAGTGTCGGCATATGTGAGTATTTTAGCCGACGCAAATATGACGCTGGAACTGATTAACCTTCAGAATTGTATTCTGGAATGCACCGGTGTCGTTGAATGGGATGATAAAAATTGGGGCGCAGAACACACTGAAAAAGTAAGAAAGTTGATGGAACAACTCCAGCTAACTTACATGGGGCTGTTTATCAAGCTAGGAAAATCGCTTCAATAAAGTGTTAACAAGGCCAGGCACGGCGACGGCTTTTTCGTTGCGGCTTCGCCTCCACTACAAAGCCGCGCGTGCTGGCGGTGTTAGGTGATCGCAGATGTTTTCTCCGTATTTTATAACTGATGAAAATTTGGGTTTGTACCCAGAAGTGGATGTACAAACAGATGCAAGCGGTGGTGTTGTTATAAAGCTAGCATTCCACTCGCAGGTAATAGAAATGTTCTTCCGCCAAGTGATTGCATTCTATTGTGTTGAAGAAAGTAATTACGAGTTGTCTCCGCTACCGGGTATGCCTAGTGACGTTGACTTTGTGTCGCTGGAAAAAGGGGCAAAAACATCTCCAATTTGGAAGGCTTCAGCCAATTACCGGCGCAGTCTTTATGCTCATCTTGATTCATATCGTGTAGATGCATCATTAGAATCTTATTTAATTTTTGGCGCCGATTACGTGGTTTTGGTTGAGTCAATCGGTTTAGTAGATGTTAAGGTTGCAACTTAAGCACCTAACAATCCGCGTCATTCGGGGCCTGCGGCCCCTGCTACGCTCACAAGTTCGCGCGCATGCGCGGGGCGTTAAATTGCAGCCAAGTAAAAGTTGGGACAGGCACAGATTTTGGGGGGATTAATAGTTCGTACAGTAGCTACAGAAGTTCACCTTCCCCTGCGAAGTTGCTGAAGGGCGTTGAAGAAAATCGCGTGAGCGAGGCATGGATGCCTCGCTAGCTTTCGGGGTACAGGATGTACCATCGGAAGCGTTAGCCATTTTCGAATAAGCACGAAGCCACTAACTAATGCATGTAACTTCGCTTGGGGCGGCAAGGGAGATCCAAGAGGGAATTGCTGTTGATCCCCTCTTGGTCGGGGGTGGGTTGAAGACCCACGACTTTGACTTATCTCGGCCGAAGGCCGCAATGACTCACATACTTACAGCGATAACCTTGCCAATTCAAACGCTAAACAAACCAGCATTAGTGGGGTGAAACCCCACGACTTTGATTCACCTCGGCCGTAAGGCCGCAATCAATATTGCATTGTGCTAAACAGAGCCAATCTGGAAGCCCCACGACTTGTAAACTAAAGCATTCAAACGTAGTTTGGAAAGCTATAAAGTCTAACTTTGGTGTAAATCAACTCAGCCTGAGTTGCAAAAAACCATTATTATTTCTGCGTTATCACTCCGATGCCATAAGGATTAATGTGCCTAAAGACTTACCAGAACCTCAGTTCAATGCAGCGCAGCTGTGCCCTTTATGCCAAGGGGCGAATCAGTGTGCAATGACTCTTGGCGCCGAGATCAGTGACTGTTGGTGTGCTAAGCAGAGGTTTCCTTATCTGACTCAATTACTATCTGGCGATTTGGCGGCGGGGTTATCGACAGGCGATGCATCAGGACTGAGTGCTGATAAGTTAGCGCAACTATTATCTCAGCCCGAGAAAGATCGGACAGGCATAACTCTTTCCGGGTTTACTGCCAGCACAGCAGTAATAGGAGTTCACCATCCCCTCGGAGTTGCCGCAGGGCATTTGCGTTCGTTGCGTGAGCGAGGCATGAATGCCGAGATAGCGTCAGTCGAATCAAGGACGAGCGTCTGACGCGATAGCATAAGGACGCTAAATGCCCAAGGGGCTTTCAACTCCGTTAGGGGCGTCTTGGAGCATCCAAGGAGGATAGGACGAGCAGTCCTCCTTGGTCGGGTGTGGGGTGAAACCCCACGACTTTGATTCACCTCGGCCGTAAGGCCGCAATCAATATTGCATTGTGCTAAACAGAGCCAATATGGAAGCCCCACGACTTGTAAACTAAAGCATTCAAACGTAGTTTGAAAAGCTTTAAAGTCTAACCTTGGTGTAAATCAACTCAGCTTGAGTTGCAAAAAACCATTATTATTTCTGCGTTATCACTCCGATGCCATAAGGATTACCGTGCCTAAGCACTTACAAGACGTTCAGTTCGATACCACGCAGCTGTGCCCTTTATGCCAAGGGGCGAATCAGTGTGCAATGACTCTTGGCGCCGAGATCAGTGACTGTTGGTGTGCTAAGCAGAGGTTTCCTAATCTGACTCAATTGCTATCTGGCGATTTTGCGGTAGGTTTATCGACAGGCGATGCAGCGGGGCTGAGTGCTGATAAGTTAGCGCAACTATTAACGCAACCTGCGACGGCTTGTATTTGTGAGACTTGTTTAAGCCGGATAAAGCGAGTGCTAACTACTTCTGCTTCAGAAGATAAAAACAGCCCATCGGGATTAGGCGATGGGCTGGGATATGAGGTGAAGTAACCGATTAAGACTTATCGGTGAAATAGTCTATACGCACAGTGGTTTGTGCTGGCACGGGCTTGCCATGTTCAAACTTCGGGGCATAGCGCCATTCTTCGATCATTTTCAGTGTGGATTTTTCAAATAGCACACCGCCTTTGGATTCGAGCACTTCAGGATTTTTCACAAATCCCATCTCATCAACTGTGAAGTTAAGGGTCACATAGCCGCTTTTACGTTGCATGAGGTAGGACTTAGGGTATTTGGGTACCGTGCGAAATAGCGGTTGTTGCTCTTGCGTGTCGGCCCAAGGTCGCATTTTACCGATAGCGATACAGTGGGCGGTGGACTCGTCACGCTTTCCTTGGCGCTCATACAGTTCGACTAAATAAGCGTGGGCGCTTAAGGCATAGGGATGGCTAAAGTTAAGGGCGTCAAACTGCTTAACCACTTCTAAAAGCAACGGAATCGCCTTGTCATCATGCTTTTCGGCATATTCAACAGCACCGACGACATAGGTGGCTTTGACTCTGTCGAGGGCATTTTCGGGCAGGATTTCTTTGTAAGTTTCATAGGCCTCGAAGGCATAGTCTCTTACCTTAGCAGTGTACAATTCTGTGTTGCTGAGGCGAGCAAAGGTTGCCATTTTTACATCCGCCAACAGCTTTTTATTTGCAGTTTTTTCAGCAATTTCAATAGCATCTTAAAAAAGCCCTTTCGCCACAGCCAGCTTAGGTGAGGTTTCCGCTGCGCCGAGTATCGGGTCGATAAGCTCGGCAGCATGCTCGCCGTAATGCTTTTTATAATTGCTTAATGCGAGTTGATATAACTCATTCGCCTTAGCTGTTTTTGGCAAATTCTTTTCTTCAAACGGGTAAGGGGCGACTTGCTTCTCTATCGCACCAGCCCAGTTCATGGCGAGGTTAGCTAAGTCGACACTGTCCTTGGCATATTGAGCTTCGCCCAATTCGAAGGCCCTTTTGGCACTGGCTTCTATTTGGTCGTTATCACCTTGTTTGAGTGCGGCTTGGTAGTCACTGTAGGCTTGGGGAAATGTGTTTTCCGAGGCGGTTAAAGGTAACGAAGTACTTAAGGCTAAAGCAAATAGACTGGCTAAGGGTAATATTTTTCCGTCTAACATCTTGTATATCCTTATGTTTAGTGTCTTCGGATAGTACAAATGTTTCACTCTTGATACAAGTTTGTTTTCGGCAGTTGGTCGCTAGGGGAACGCTAAGAAGGTAAGCCTTTGCCTTCCTTCTTACTTTGCCTATGGGCTTGGCACCCTTTAGGCAGAGACTTATTTAGTCACAAACTGCAAACCAAATTGGCCTAACTCACCGTAGTGGAATTGGCAGGTTTGATTGAGTGGCAAATCTAATACCCCCGCATAGGAGCCAGTGATCACATATTGTCCTCGGGTTAAGCCAATCCCTTGGGCGGATAAAAAGTTGACTAACCAGTAGAGTCCGGCCTTAGGGAAACCGTTCGGATGAACAGCGGCTTTTTGCAGTGTTTCGCTCTGTTGCTGGTCGTAATGAGCAATTTCAACACTCAGGGCGAAATGGCCTGTTTCTCTCTCGGCTGGTGCAGATAGTTCTGGCCCTAGCCATAGGCCTTGATTGACTAACCCATCGGCGAGGGCATCGAAGTGATTAGCTTCGCTGGGGTTTTGATAACGACTTTTGATAAGTTCTAAGGCGAGGCGGGTTTTACCTAGGGCGGAGTCGATTTCTGCCTCAGAATAGGTCGTGGCACGTGGCGGTAAATCGTTGCCGATTTCAAAGGCGAGCTCTGGCTCGACACGGGCAAGCCCTTTGCTTGAAGGATAAAGCGGGCACTCGGCGGTTTCGATATACACATCGTGTTGATAGATGGGCGCCACTACGGTTTTTTCTGCCGTCGGGAGTAGACACTTCCAACCCGCAATCGGGTTGCCTTGGGCGCTAAATTGCTGCGCAATCGCTTGTTGGATGGCAAAGGCGTGGGAGAAATCCTTGGGTCTTAACGCTTCTTGCAACAGGTCGCCCGCTTCACCTTTAGCGCGGCGCTGCGCGAGTTCTTGTGCTGCTGCGTTAATGGACTCAAGCTGTGCTTTCGTGTCTATTGGTGGCATTTGTTATCCTAACTGACTTATTTTCAAAGACTTATATAGAGTGGCTTATGCCGCAATAAATGTGCACATAAGGTATCAATTGACTCTATAAATCCAATCTGGGCCAAAAGAGAAATTGCGCTCAATATACCTTTTTGTGTCGGCAAAGGCTTGATAAAACTTATCTTCAAATGCTGAGTATTTATCGCCGAGCAAGATTGATTGAGTGTCAGCTTAACTATCCAAACAGGCGGATAAGTTAATCGCTTTTTAGGCTAGATCTTAGTGCGCCTCAGTGCCAGAATGGCGTTCCTTTCTGCTGTACTACTGGGACTTTTCCGTGAATCAAAGCCACTCTGGATCCTTGGCAAATAACCATGCTCAATTGGGGTTATTGTTTATTTCTGTTGCCGTGTTGTTTTGGGGAATTTTACCTATAGCGCTTAAGTTATCGGGGAGTTTTATCGATCCGGTGACCTTGACTTGGTTTCGGTTTTTGGTGGCGCTCTTGGTCAGTATTTTTGTGCAGTGGAGTGCCGGGAGTTTGAAACAGTTTGCGGCGCTCGATGCCAAGGTTTGGCTCAGGCTTATCCTCGCTGGATTGTTTTTAATGCTTAACTATGTGTCATTCGTCTATTCCCTCGACTATTTAGCCCCGGGCGCAGCGCAACTTAATTTTCAAACCTCGCCATTTTTCCTCGCCTTTGGCGGTGTGTTATTTTTTAAAGAGCGCCTCAATGCGGTGCAACTCAGTTGTTTTGCCGCTTTAGCCTTAGGGATGTTAATGTTTTTCCATCCCTTTTTAGATTTTTCCGCCACCGATAACCATGAGATCTGGCTTGGGGTGATGATAGTGCAGTTTTCAGCATTGTCATGGACCACCTACGCACTGCTGCAAAAGTCACTGTTGAACCGTTTGTCCCCCGCCAACGTACTCTTGGTTATCTATGCCTTAGGTATTTTTGCGATGGCGCCCTTTAGCGACTTTAGCCAATTTGCACAAATGGATAGCTTCGACTGGCAAGTGGCGCTGTTTTGCGCCGCCAATACCTTGATTGCCTACGGTTGTTTTGGGCAATCGATGAAGTATTGGCCGACGGCACAGGTGAGCGCCATGTTGGCGTTAACGCCAGTATTTAGCTTTAGTGCCACGGCGTTAGTGGTGAGTATCGGTTGGTGGCCTGACGTGTTTAAGGCCGATGAGTTAGATGCTTTATCGCTCTTTGGCATAGGTGTGATTATTGTCTCTGTGATGGTGGTGCAGTTGCTGCCCCTGTATCGCCAGCGCCGCGCGAGACGTTTACAACCCATTTAACTGGCAGCTGAATAGGTATCCTAGTGATCACACGCCTGACCGATATTGAATTAGAACAGATCCGCGGGGTTATCTTCGATCTCGACGGTACGCTTGCCCATTCAAACCCTGACTTTAAAGGCTTAAGAGCGGCATTAGGTATTGGATCGGGTACCGATATTCTCGAACATATCCATAGCCTTGAGACTACTATGGCCAAGATGCAGGCGCTGGAAATTGTCCATGACTACGAGCTTGCCAGCTCGCGCCAAGCGAGCTGGATTGAAGGCGCGCAGGCGTTGATTGCGTTTTTAAAGATGCGGCAACTGCCGCTGGCGATTTTGACCCGCAATATGCCCGAGGCAGCCAAAATCACCATCGAAAAACTCGGTATTGATATCCCTTTAGTGCTGACTCGTTACGATGCAGAGCCTAAACCTCACCCGCAGGGTATCCACTTGATTTGCGAGCAATGGCAGTTGAGTCCGGCGGATATCTTGTATGTGGGGGATTATCTATTTGATCTGCAAACCGCGCAAAACGCCGGTAGTCGCTGCGCCCTCTACTGCCCTGAAGAGGTGCCCGACTATGCCCACGCGGCGGATTTACTCATTGGCAATTATCAGAGTTTTATTGAAGCTTGGGCAGTGGCAATCCCAAAAGACTAAGTGCACACGATGCCAGATTGATAAGGTTTTATATCACTTTATGTCAATTCTCACTCGATGTGTTTGCGGTTAGGGAATCTTGCTTATCTTGTTTTAGCCCAAGCCGAATACTGTCGAGTAATGCCACTAACCAGCAGAGTAAAAAGCCATAGAGCAGTTCATTGGCATTGGCAATTGTGGTCTGGGTTTGTTGGGTGATTTCGGCAGAAATCACCCCGATATCAAGCGGTAAGGTGCCGTTTTGAATATCTAAGGCGATCACTTGCGCCACTTGATAGATTTGCATGAGTAGCAGCACAAGGCTCACGACCGCTAAGCTAAAAAATACCAGTGCAGTGCGTTTATGTTTTAGGTAAAAATGGCCGCTGCCGGGGGCGACAAAGGCGGATAAAAGACCAGCGCTAAGAGCTTTTTTCATCGAAATACACTAATTGCATTGCTAAAGATTACGCCGACACTAATAGACATGCTGGCTTAAGTGCAAGTTAATTTGCCATTGCGACTAACAATCCAATAAACCCCGCAAACAGGGTACAACCGACGAGCACCATGATTAATAAAGTCTTATCTTCGCGGCATGACTTAGCGAGCTCGGGCAGTGCCGAGATAAATGGGTAAGTTATCAGTGCTAAAAAATCCATTTCTGTCCTTAAGTTAGGCATCCACGTATTGACTATACCTGCTCGAAATATCAACTGGCCAGCGAAGTTTGAGTTGAAGCGATTTTTAGATAACAAAAAAGGAGCCGAAGCTCCTTTTTAATGCGTTTGTTTTAATGCGCTTGACCTAAGGGTTTAGGTTTGCGGATTACTCTTCGCGTGGTTTACGTGGTCTACGCTCGCCTGCTGGCTTGTCTGAACGAGGTTTGCGGTCAGCAAATGGCTTGTCACCCGACGCTGCACGTGGCTTACGATCACCGGCTGGGCGGTCGCTACGTGGACGACGGTCGCTACGGGCACCACGGCCAGAGTCAACAAAGACTTGGTCGCCAGCTTCACGGATATTCAATGGCTTACCACACACACGCACTTTCTTCAGGTGTTGTAGCACATCTTTTGGCATGCCATCTGGCAGGTCAACAGTTGTCACTGAATCATAAAGTTGGATTGCACCGATATAACGGCTGTCGATATTGGCTTCGTTTGCGATAGCGCCAACGATATTGCCTACACCTACGCCATTTTCACGACCTACGTCGATCACATAACGGCACATTTTCAGGTCTGGATTGTCTTTTAACGCTTCAGCGCTGCCTAAGCTTGCTGGCATTGGACGAGATTCACGGCTGCGTCGTTCGCCACGGTCAGCACCGCGGTCTGAACTACGTTCGCTACGCTCACTGCGTTCATCACGAACACGTTCTTGAATCGCAGGTAATTGCAGTGGACGTTCCTGTTGAACTTGGTGCAGCAGGGCTGCCGCGAGCAGATCGGTATCTACTTCAAGTTGCTGGCATAACTGAGCAACGGCTTCACGCATAAATTCGAGATCGTTGTTCATGGTTTGAGCAAGCTGCTCACCTAAGCGTGACAGGCGACGTTCTGCAACGGTTTCTGGGCTTGGTACTTTCATTGGCGAAATACGGCTGTTAGTCGCCCGCTCGATAGTGCGCAGCATACGCATTTCACGGCTAGTGACGAACAGAATTGCCATACCATTACGACCAGCACGGCCAGTACGACCGATACGGTGGACGTAAGCTTCTGTATCGTATGGAATATCGTAGTTTACTACGTGGCCAATACGCTCAACGTCTAGACCACGGGCCGCAACGTCAGTCGCGATCAGAATGTCTAGCTTGCCGTTTTTGAGTTGTTCAACTGCACGCTCACGGGCTTGTTGGTTCATATCACCATGTAAAGGTGATGATGCATAGCCACGGGCTTCAAGTTTTTCAGCTAATTCAACGCATGAGTTACGAGTACGAACGAAGATGATGATACCTTCAGTATTTTCAACTTCTAATACGCGTACTAACGCTTCTAATTTATTGTGCTGTGATACCTGTACGAAACGTTGTTCGATTGATTCAACTGTCGTTTGGCTAGACTCGATACGCACATGTACAGGGCTACGTAAATGCTGGTTAGCAACACGTTTAATTTGCTCTGGCATTGTGGCCGAGAATAGTGCCAATTGGCGCTCGCTTGGCGTGTGCTCAAGGATCCATTCGATATCATCGATGAAGCCCATTTTTAGCATTTCGTCGGCTTCATCGAGCACGAGTGCTTTTAATGAATCGAGTTTTAACGTGCCACGACGCATATGGTCCATTACACGACCAGGCGTACCCACGATAACTTGTGGACCACGTTTGAGGGCATTCAACTGTTGTTGCATGCTTTGACCACCGTAGATCGGCAGTACATGGAAATTCTTAATAAATTTGGCATAGCTACTGAACGCTTCAGCAACTTGAACTGCAAGTTCACGCGTCGGTGCTAATACTAAAATTTGCGGTGTGGTTTGGCTGGTGACTTTATTCAGCAGCGGCAGCGCGAAGGCGCCAGTTTTACCTGTACCTGTTTGCGCTTGACCTAAAATATCTTTGCCAGCCATAAGTGGATCAATACTGGCTGATTGGATTGGCGTTGGTTTTTCATAACCTAGCTCGTCAAGAGCACGCAACAAATTCTCGGATAGGCCGAGTTCACGGAAAGTTCTTTCATCGGATGACATTGAGTTGTAGCCTTGTGGATGCGCGCGGATTGGCGCTTAAGTTTCACAGACAGAAAATCAACCCCGTGTCGATTTCCCGCGAACGACGGATTATAGCAGCATATAAGCCGCTTTACCAATCCGGATAAGGATAAATCCACCGTTTGAGGAGGTTTTTTCGCAAAAACTGAGCAAGAAACGCGCCACTTCGGCTAATTTTTCAAAAAGTTGCCATCGAGTTTAATTAATTCAAAAGCCGATTCCGCTACCGCGGCGAGAAAAACATAGTCCAAGGTCTCGTAGGTATCCTCCGGCGTATGATATTGCGGATGGGTGGGCACACCAAAATATAGCCAAGGGATTTTAGTCTGATGAAAGGGATAATGATCCGACGCTCTTAGCCAATTAGTGCTCTGGATACTTCTCCCCACAGGCTTAGGGTGACTGAGTTTGATGCACAGGCCGTTAGATTGATTCAACATTGGCCTAAATTGAGGAAATTGATAAAAGTTGCGGCTGCCCTCAAGGTAAATCGCGTAAGGGCGACTTGGGTGGCCAATCATATCCAGATTGAGCATCAGTTCAAATTGCGCTTCAGGCATTCGCTGTTTGAGTTGCTCTACTAAGGCAGTGCTGCCAAACAGTCCAGGTTCTTCGGCATCGGTCGCGACAAACATTAAGTTAATGTTGGGGAGTGAGTCGGGTGCAGCGCGTTGCTGCGCTTGCCAGTGGTTGGCGATGGCGAGTAATGCGGCAACGCCGGAGGCATTGTCATCGGCACCGTGGTAAACCTTGCCGCCACTCACGCCGAGATGATCATAGTGGGCGACTACAATACGCCATTTATCCGTAGGTTGTCGCGCTGGCGCTAAGGCGACCAGATTGCTTCCCACCTCTTGGCTAAATAGGGTGGAATATTCGAAGGGAACCTCGAAGGTTGTTCCCCAAGGCTTAAGGCCTAGTTGTTGAAACTGGCGGTTTAAATAGTCGCGCGCCTTGGCAGCACCTTCTGTTTGGGTTTTACGCCCCATTAATTCTGCTGAGCTGAGTGTTGCTACTGTTTGCTTAAGATCTGCGGGGGCAGCCCAATTCAATCGAATCGCCTCTGGTGAGCAAGTATATTCGGCAGGTTGGCTAGTGCAGGCCATGAGTCCCATACATAGGCTAAGGGTAAAAAAGTGCAAGAAGCCAATGCATGGAGACCATGAGCGGATGATTGCAGTGCGTGCGTATGCCAAATTGCCCATGATTATCCTTAAGGTTGGCAATAGGAACGATCAATCCTAAGCCTAACAGGGATTTAGCTAGAGTGCATGGGCACTAATGTGGATTTAATCTAATACCTGGATCTCGGGGGAGAGCGCCGCCTCTTGGTGCGGGCTTAAATTAAAGTGCTCTAAGCCTGAGACCAAATGTGTGCGCGAGCACAGGGTGACCTGAGTATTTTTGGTGAGTCCACCTTGGGCAAGCGTGGTGACTCGGCCATCGGGTAATGCCAGTAGGCTATTTTCTGCGGTGCTATCTAAGACAGTAACTTGTAAACGAGTGGGTTGACCGATAATCGGATCGATAGCCGCGATAGCAAGTGCGAATAGCATTAGGCCTAAACAGGTAATGAGCATGACATTAACGCGACTTAAGCTGGTTAAGTTGGGGCGATGTTCTAACAAAATATCCTCCTCGATGGAGTGCGCCTTGGGAGTGTTCTCCCAAGGCGTCGTTGAGGTTGAAGCCTTACCTGATTATGACTGCGTTGCTAGTTGTGCATCCCGCTCCAGCAGCGGCTTTAAGAAGCGTGCCGTGTGTGAGGTAGGATGCAAGGCTACTTCTTCTGGTGTGCCTGTGGCGAGGATTGTACCGCCGCCACCGCCGCCTTCAGGGCCTAAGTCGATAATCCAGTCTGCGGTTTTAATCACATCCAGATTATGCTCAATCACCACAATCGTGTTGCCGTGGGATTTGAGTCGATGCAGTACATCCAGCAGCAATTGGATATCGGCAAAGTGCAGGCCTGTGGTTGGTTCATCCAATATATACAAGGTTTTACCGGTATCGCGTTTGGAGAGTTCCTTGGCCAGTTTTACCCTTTGGGCCTCACCGCCAGATAGCGTGGTCGCGCTTTGACCTAACCGCACGTAGGACAAACCCACATCCATTAGGGTTTGCAGTTTGCGGGCAATAGCTGGCACGGCATCGAAAAATTCGCGGGCATCTTCCACCGTCATTTGCAGCACTTCGTGGATATTCTTGCCCTTGTAGCGCACTTCTAAGGTTTCGCGGTTATAACGTTTGCCCTTACAGGCATCGCAGGGCACATACACATCGGGCAGGAAGTGCATTTCGACTTTAATTAAGCCATCGCCTTGGCAGGCCTCGCAGCGACCACCTTTGACGTTAAAGGAGAAGCGCCCGACCTGATAACCACGGGTACGGGATTCCTGCGTTCCGGCAAAAATCTCCCGAATAGGGGTAAAGATGCCAGTATAAGTGGCGGGGTTTGATCGCGGAGTGCGGCCAATCGGGCTTTGGTCGATATCGACCACTTTATCGCATTGCTCCATGCCGACAATGCGATCGTAAGGCGCGGGCTCATCGACGGTGGCGCCGTTGAGTTGTTTGTGGGCAATTCTAAAGAAGGTGTCGTTAATCAGCGTCGATTTACCTGAGCCCGATACTCCAGTCACACAGGTGAATAATCCCACAGGGATGGTTAAATCTACATTACGCAGGTTATTGCCGCGGGCGCCGTAGAGCTCAATCACTTGTTTCGGGTCGAACGGCGTACGTGGAGTGCTGATATGAATATTGCGCTTACCCGAAATGTACTGCCCAGTGACGGACTCGTCGCAGGCGATAATTTTCTCAATCGGACCGTCGCAAATCACTTCACCACCATGGACGCCAGCGCCTGGGCCGATATCGATAATATGATCCGCCATACGAATCGCGTCTTCATCGTGCTCTACCACAATCACTGTGTTGCCTAAATCCCGCAGGTGGATCAGGGTTTGCAGCAGACGCTCGTTATCCCGCTGGTGCAAGCCGATAGAAGGCTCATCGAGCACATACATTACGCCGACAAGCCCGGCACCAATTTGGCTGGCTAAGCGAATACGCTGCGCTTCACCGCCCGAGAGGGTCTCGGCCGAGCGTGATAGGCTTAAATAGTTAAGGCCAACATTGACGAGGAAACCTAAACGGTCGCGCACTTCCTTGAGGATTTTTTCAGCAATTTGGGCTTTTTGGCCGTTGAACTCGAGTTTGTCAAAATAATCTAGGGCTTCACCAATTGACCAAACGGTCAGTTTTGGCAAGTTAAGATCGCCAATAAATACGTGACGGGCTTCTTCACGCAGACGCGAGCCGCCACAGCTTTGGCAAGCTTGGGTGTTGATAAACTTGGCCAACTCATCGCGCACCGCGTTACTTTCGGTCTCACGGTAACGCCTGTCCATATTATTTAAGATGCCTTCGAAGGGATGATTGCGCACCACCACATCACCACGGTCGTTGATGTATTTGAAGGCGATGCTGTCTTTACCTGAACCGTAGAGAACGATTTTTCTCACCTTATCCGACAACTGTTCGAAGGGAACTTCGACATCGAACTTATAGTGGTCGGCCAGCGAACTTAGCATCTGGAAGTAATAGAAGTTACGTCTATCCCAGCCGCGAATTGCGCCGCCAGCCAGGGATAACTCAGGGTTGGTGATCACTCTGTCAGGATCGAAAAACTGTTGTACCCCTAAACCATCGCAGGTTGGGCAAGCACCGGCTGGGTTGTTAAAGGAGAAAATCCGTGGCTCAAGCTCGGCCATCGAGTAACCACAGTGCGGGCAAGCAAAGTTGGCCGAGAAGATTAATTCTTCAGTGGCGCCTTCATCCATGCTGGCGACCACGGCAATCCCACCCGAGAGTTCGAGCGCGGTTTCAAAGGATTCGGCGAGGCGCTGCTGGATATCGCTGCGGACTTTAAAGCGATCGACCACCACTTCGATGGTGTGTTTAACGTGTAAATCGAGGGTTGGCGGATCAGTTAAGTCGCAGACTTCGCTGTCGATACGGGCGCGGATATAACCTTGAGCCGATAAGCCTTCGAGTAATTTAACGTGCTCACCCTTACGGCCGTTGACCACGGGCGCCAGCAGCATTAAGCGGCTATCCTCGGGCATTTCTAACACTTTATCGACCATCTGGCTCACGGTTTGCGCCGCCAGCGGTTGGCCATGAGTCGGGCAGCGCGGTTCGCCCACGCGGGCAAACAGCAGACGTAGATAGTCGTAAATTTCGGTGATTGTACCCACAGTCGAACGTGGGTTATGGGAGGTTGATTTTTGTTCGATGGAAATCGCCGGGCTTAAGCCTTCGATATGGTCGACATCGGGCTTTTCCATCAAGCTTAAGAATTGGCGGGCATAGGCAGAAAGAGACTCAACGTAACGTCGTTGGCCTTCGGCATATAAAGTATCAAATGCTAGGGAAGATTTGCCTGATCCCGATAACCCTGTGATAACGATTAACTTATCCCTTGGGATAGTCAGGTTGATATTTTTGAGATTGTGGGTCCGTGCGCCGCGTATTTCAATCTTATCCATCTATCGCTCAAGTCTTATGCTTAAAAAAATGAGCCTAAGTATCGCACAGTTCGGCGGCTGAGTTTAGTCGATTCTGTGATCTCTATTCTGGGTTGGCGGTAAGCCAATGCTTGGCCGTGGTCGATATAATCGTGATGAACCTAGCGAATTAACTAAGATTAATCCAAGTATGAGGGCAAGCCTAAGCTTATCTCTGTAAGTATCAAGTTAACTATTTGTAGCGAATCGACTTTTAGATAAGCCTTTAAAATAAAGACCTAAGGCCGTAACCGTGCCTTTTAAACGGCGTCGCGATGGGGCTGGACAACCCGTTAACTACGAGTGCTTAGGACGGTTTTTCCTTTTGAGCAAATGCTTTGTGGTGTGCTAACATGCGCCCCCTAAAAGACTTCAATCCAAGGCAAAATCATGGGTAACAACGGACTTTCAGGAACCGAGACAAGAGTCGCGTTTTCTTTAGCCAGTGTATTTGGTTTACGCATGATGGGCTTGTTTATGATCATGCCCGTCTTTGCACTTTATGGTCGGCATTTAGAAGGTTTTTCACCCCTTTGGGTGGGCATTGCCATCGGTGCCTATGGCTTAACTCAGGCCATTTTACAGATCCCTATGGGGATTTTATCAGACAAATATGGCCGTAAACCTGTCATTCTTGCAGGCTTAGTGGTGTTTGCCATCGGCAGTTTAATTGCCGCCAATGCCGAGACTATCTATGGCGTGGTGTTTGGCCGTGCTGTACAAGGAATGGGCGCGATTGCGGCCGCTGTGCTGGCGCTCGCGGCCGACTTAACACGGGATGAGCAACGTACCAAAGTCATGGCGATTATTGGTATGTGTATCGGTGGCTCGTTTGCACTGTCGTTACTGGTTGGCCCGATTGCGGCGCAGCATTTAGGCTTATCAGGGTTATTCTTTTTAACTGCTGGGCTTGCGGTGTTAGGCATGTTGATTGTGCAGTTATTGGTGCCCAATCCCATTTCCCACGCACCTAAGGGCGATACCTTAGCGGCACCCGCGAAGCTTAAGCGCATGTTGACCGATCCGCAGTTGTTTAGGCTCGATGCGGGGATCTTTATTCTGCACTTAGTGTTAACCGCCGTGTTTGTCGCCTTGCCACTCGACTTAGTCGATGCGGGCCTGGTGAAAGAAAAACATTGGATGCTGTATTTCCCTGCTTTTGTGGGCGCATTCTTCTTGATGGTGCCGTTAATCATCATCGGGGTGAAGCGCAAGAATACTAAGGCGATGTTCCAAATTGCTTTAGTTATCATGATGTTTGCCCTTGCGGCCATGGCGATTTTTTCGAACAACCTCTGGGTATTGAGCGTGGCCGTGCTGCTGTTTTTTACTGGCTTTAACTACCTTGAGGCGTCGCTGCCGAGTTTGATTGCGAAATTCTGCCCCGTGGGTGAAAAAGGCTCGGCGATGGGTGTTTATTCGACCAGCCAATTCTTCGGGGCCTTTTGTGGCGGTATGCTCGGTGGCGGTGCGTACCAATTAGTCGGTGCAGTGGGCGTGTTTATTGTCGCGTTGGTGTTAATGGGCATTTGGTTATTGCTCACCTTAGGGATGGAAAATCCTGTACTGCTTAAGAGTTACACCTTAGAGGCTGCCGTTAAAGACAAAACCCAAGCCCGTGATATGGCGGCGCAACTGTCACAATTGATGGGTGTGGTTGAAGCGATTGTGGTGCTAGACGAGAAAGTCGCTTATCTCAAAGTTGACGAGCATTTCGATTTAAGAGAAGCCCGAGCTGTGTTAGGCTCTGCTCAATAATATGTGTTATTGCCGCGAATACTTAGGGATGCGGATTTTCCCTTGCGGCAACAATTATAAACAACATACTGAATTAACAGATTATTTAAAGAATCGCAGGAGATTTCAATGGCCAGTCGTGGTGTTAACAAGGTAATTTTGGTTGGCAATTTGGGACAAGATCCAGAAGTGCGTTATATGCCAAACGGTAACGCAGTCGCAAACATCACCGTTGCGACCAGCGAATCGTGGAAAGACCAACAAGGTCAACAGCAAGAACGTACTGAATGGCACCGTGTGGTTCTGTTTGGCAAGTTGGCTGAAATTACGGGTGAGTACCTGCGTAAAGGTTCACAGGTTTACCTCGAAGGTAAATTGCAAACGCGTAAGTGGAAAGACCAAAGCGGTCAAGATCGTTACAGCACTGAAGTGGTTATCGACCAAAGCGGTAGCATGCAAATGTTAGGCGGCCGTAACCAAGGTCAAGGCCAAGGTGCCCCAATGGGTGGTATGCCACAAAACGGCGGTTACCAATCAGCCCCACAACAAGCTGCTCCTGCGCAAAATCAATACGCGCCAGCACCGCAAGCGGCTCCGGCTTACCAAGCACCAGCGCCACAACCTCAATCTGGCTACAATCAGCAGCCAGCTCAGCAAAGCTATGGTCAGCAACAGGCGCAGCCCCATGTTCAGCCTCACGCTCAGCCACAGCAGGGCGGTTATGCGCCTAAGCCTGCAGCTCCTGCGTATCAAGCGCCAGCGGCACCTGCGCAGCGTCCAGCGCCACAGCCACAACAAAACTTCACTCCAGATTTGGATGATGGTTGGGACGACGATATCCCGTTTTAATTTTCCAACTTTTACAGTGGAAACATAGTTTTTTAAAAGCCCTGCAATATTTTGCAGGGCTTTTTGTTTATATGTGGCTTATCTTTCTTTGAATAATTTTATTTACTTAATTGTTAACAGTTATTGCTGTTTAGGGTAGATTGTTTGAGTCCGCTAAAGGGCTTGAACTTTTGAAAATAAATTAACGTTATGACGACTACTAAAAGAAAGGAATTCTTCCATGGAAGATGTAATAAGTCAGGAAAATAATCCATTAAAGAGCGATGAAAAACAAATAACAGTAGATAGCAATATTCATAGAGTACCACTGTTTCATGTTTCACTTGCTAAATTTGTTATTATGTTTTTTGCTACCTTTGGTCTATATCAAATATACTGGTTTTATAAGCAATGGCAGGCATTAAAAGAGTATTATGATTTAGATGCATGGCCAATTGCTCGATGCATTTTTACGGTATTTTTTACACTCTCTTTGTTTGTTTATGTTAATGAATATATTAAAGAAGATAATAGAAGTTATCGTTGGAATCATTCTGCTTTGGCGACAGTTTACGTTTTACTTGTCGTAGTCTCTAGTGTTCTCAATCAAATTGAGACTTTACCGACATCTTTGATTTTAATTTCTATTGTTATACCTTTAGCCGTTTTGTATCCATTGTATGAAGCTCAAAAAGCAATTAACTTTGCGCTTGAACCTTTAGACTACGAGGATAATTCAAGTTTAACTTGGTTGAATTGGGTTTGGATTGTTCTTTTTGGTTTTTATTGGGCTATGGTTATCTATGCATTAACTGTGTTAATCAGACTAGCTTAATTTAGAATAGAACAGGCTTTAATTAAGCCTGTTCTGAATTAACAATATGCGATAGAGGAATATCTTTTTATAAAGTTAACAACGAGTTTTCCCTCATATACTTTCAATTTCTAATGTCGTTTTCTCTATTAATGCATGTTTTTTGATATTTTAAGTACGCTGTAAGGTATTGATTTTGTGACTTAAAGCGTTTTTGTGGTTATAGTGAAAAGTCAATTTATCAGTATTGAGGTAAGCATTTTCTCCGGTTAATGAATCGAATGTTGGAGAGAAAGTGAATTTTTATGAGCAATTTCAAGAAAATCCAGTTTAAACGTCTATGGCTATGGCTGTTCCTTATCAGCATGGCTTTACCATTAAGTGCGGTTGAAGCGCCTCTGTGGTCTGAGTCGGCCAACCTGCCTTTAAGCGAACGAGTGCACAGTGGCACGCTTGCTAATGGGATGCACTACCTGTTAGTGAACAACAAAACCCCTGAGCAAGCCGTGATTGTCCGTATGCGGGTGGATGTAGGCTCGGTGATGGAAACGGATGCCGAGCAGGGTCTGGTGCATTTTTTAGAGCATATGGCGTTTAATGGATCTACGGGACTCGCGGCGGGGGAGATGATCCCTACCTTACAACGCATAGGTTTAAGTTTTGGGGCTGATACCAATGCGGTGACTGAATTTCAGCAAACGGTTTATCAGTTTAATTTACCGAGCAATAGCCAAGATAAAGTCGATACCGCTTTGTTTTTAATGCGCGAAATCGCCAGTAATCTGTTGCTTGACCCCGCGCTAATCGAGCGCGAAAAAGCGGTGGTCTTGTCTGAACTGCGTGAACGCAGTAGTGCCGATTTAGAAAACTATCGCCACCAGTTAGCCTTTTTAATGCCGCAAACCTTGCTGTCGCAGCGCTTTCCCGTAGGTGAGGCGACGAGCATTCAAAATGCAAATCGTGAAACGTTATTGTCCCTTTATCAGCGTTTTTATACGCCATCTCGCACCACCTTAATCGTGGTGGGTGATATCGATGTCGGTCGTATCGAGCAAAAGATCAAGCAGCAATTTACCGACTGGAAAGCTGCGCCACAGGCTGCTGGGGTGAAGGCACAATCCATAGGCGTGGTACAGGCTAAAACCGCTATTGAGGCGGCGGCATTTTTTGATCCAAGCCTGCAAACCTCGGTTTCCCTCGGGCTGTTAAAACCGCAAATCCCTAAGCCAGATACGATTGCACTGCGTGAGCAGGAGATGTTATTAGATATTGCCCACGGCATTTTGTATCGTCGTTTAGAGTCACAGTTGCTACATAGCCAAGGTTTGTATGGCGTGAGTCTACAAATTGGGCCGCAATACAATATTGCCTACGGCACGCAAATGACGCTGGGAACGCAGGAAAACAACTGGCAGCAAGGGCTTACGTTGTTGGAACAAACACTACGTCAGGCGCTGGAATTTGGCTTTAGCCAACAAGAAATCGATCAGCAACTTAAACGAATTCACAAGGGCTATCAGCTTAGTGCCGCAGGCAGTAACACTATCCACAGTGTGAACATTGCCGACAGCTTAGTGAGTGCGGTAGCGAGCAGGCGCGTGCCTGTGGAGCCAGAGTGGCAATTGGCTCTGTTTGAAAAGTTGATGCCGAGTATCACGCCGCAAAAACTGCATCAGTTGTTTAAACAGACTTGGGAAGGGACGCCTTATCTGTATCTAACCAATAACAAACCCATTGAAAGTATTGAAAAGCAACTCTTAGCCGCCTACAACGCGAGCCAAAAGCAAGCCGTAAAAGCGCCCGAAACCAAGAGTATTGCCGAGTTTGGCTATAGTCAATTTGGTGAGGCTGGACAGATTGTGGCCGATCAGCGCGATGCCACAACTGGCATACGAAAGCTAGAGTTTGCTAACGGTGTGCGTCTCAATTTAAAACCTACATCCTTTAATCAGGGGCTGACGTTGGTGAGTCTCAATATTGGCTTTGGTGAGGTGCCATTCCCCGAGCTAGATGGTTTGTCTTACCTGTTTAATAGCGCCTTTGTGCAGGGCGGTTTGGGACTTCACGATTTAGATAGCTTGCAGGAGATTTTTGCAGGCCAAGATATCTCGGTCAGTTTGAGTTTACGTGAGCAGAGTTTTGGTGGCGAGATCAGCACCAATGCAGCCGAGCTTCGCACCCAATTAGGTGTACTAACGGCTTATCTAGTCGACCCGGGGATGGATAAGCAAGCCGAGCAGTTATTCCGTGAGCAAGTGATTGCCGAGCAGCAGAGCATTCATAGCAATCCACAACTGGAGTTTTCGAATCAATTTGCGCGAATTGCCCATAATGGCGACAAACGTTATGGCTACGGCAACCCTGATGAAATCCTCAAGCGTCAGTTTACTGAACTCGCACCCAGCTTCCATTCTGCGGTGCAGCAAGGGGCGATTGAGCTGGCCATCGTGGGTGATTTTGATGAGGACAAAGCCATTGCTGAGGTTGCACAAACCTTAGGAGCGATTTCCCGTCAGCCGATCCCTAAGGGGCAGACTATCGTGCCTGTGTTTCCCAACGTGCCAGCACAAATGAGCCTGACGCATTATGGTCAGGTCGATATGGCGGCGCTCGCGCAGGTGTGGCCGACAGCGGATATGAGTAATCCCCGTGAGCTGGTGGGTTTAGGTTTGCTCGAGCAGGTACTAAGCATCTTACTTACCGAGAATGTGCGTGAGAAAGCGGGGGCAAGTTATTCGCCTTCTGCATTCTCATATAATGATTTAAATCCAACGGGATATGGTTATCTCGGCCTATTTAGTGTGACCACCACTGCCATGTTGCCTGAGGTGGCTAAGCATTATGCCGCCGCAGTTAAGCAGGTTAAAACGCCTTCGGGGATCAGTGAGGATTTGCTCAATCGCGCCCGTCAGCCGGTGCTGGAGTGGATGCAGATGGCGCCGCAAAGTAATAACTTCTGGTTAGATTTGGCCTCAACCGCCCAAAGCCAGCCGGAGCGTTTTGCGACCTTTAACCAACGCTTGGCGTTGGTACAGCAGATCACGCCCGCCGAGTTAAGCCAATTGGCGCAGAAATACCTCAAGGATGATAGGCGTTTAACTATCGAAACCTTATCTGCACCCGTCACGGCTCCGTGAGCCATTAAACCGCAATTTATCTGAAGACCTACCTCCTGTGATACTCGTGTCACAGGAGGTTTGGTTTTTATTGGTGATTGAAATATTTGTCGGTCGTAATTGGAAATAACCGTTGTCGAAAATGCCACTCACGCTTAAGCGAAACCCGCATTAGGCTAAGCGCCATATTCTTGGAATGCGGTGATATGAGTGGTGATGTGATGTTTCGATATCTTTTATGTAGTTTTGGCTTGGTCCTAATGTATCCGACGGGGATAGATATGTACTTAGTCGGGTTGCCGCAAATTGCGAGTCAACTTGGGGCGAGTGAGGCACAGCTGCACATTGCTTTTTCTGTGTATCTGGCTGGCATGGCGACGACTATGCTGTTTGCAGGCAGTTTAGCCGATAGGATTGGGCGTAAACCCATTACACTTTTTGGCGCCTTTCTGTTCGCGCTAGCCTCCTACTTTGCGGCGGGCTCACAGACCAGTGATCTATTTTTAATCGCGCGCTTTGCGCAAGGCATTGGTGCGGGTTGTTGTTATGTTGTCGCGTTCGCGATTTTGCGTGATGTCTTAGACGATAAGCGCCGAGCCAAAGTGCTCTCAATGGTGAATGGCGTGACCTGTATTATCCCTGTGATCGCGCCTGTGATTGGCCACTTAATCATGCTTAAGTTTCCATGGCCTAGCCTGTTTTACACTATGGCGGCGATGGGATTACTGGTATTCGCTCTTTGTCTATTGGTATTGCGTGAAACCCATTCTAAAGCAGCATTTCACACGCAAGCTTTGCCAAGTGTGCAAAAGGAATCCTTTAAACAAGGCTTTTTTATCAGTCGCGTGGTCATAACGACCTTAGGTGTGACCACGATTTTAAGCTATGTGAATGTGTCTCCCATGCTGATTATGGGGCAGATGGGGTTTGACCGTGGCCAATATTCCAATACCATGGCAATGATGGCATTGGTGAGTATGTTAGCCTCATTTTCTACGCCCTTTTTGCTTAACCAGTTTAAAGAAAAATCATTAATTTTGTTCTCCCAAGGGTTATTCGTTGCGGCCGCCTTAGTGTTTATCTTGACTCAATTGGGCGGGGTTAGTCATTCATTCAACCTCTTAGGGTTTGCTTTTGTTTGTTCTGGTTTTTCAATTGGATTTGGGGTGACCATGAGTCAGGCGCTTAGTCCATTTGTGGCTCGGGCAGGAGTGGCCAGCTCATTACTGGGGATTGCCCAAGTGTGTACTTCTGCTTTGTATATTTGGGTGATGGGTCTGCTCGAAGTGAGCGCGATTAATATATTATTAGCTATCCTCAGCGTTGGTGCGCTGGTAAGCATCACGCTAATGTTAGCGGTGCCTAAAATGTCGGAAATGGTAGTTAATGAGCAAATCCCTGAGTCGGCTTGACCTCAATCTGTTGTTTACTTTTCAGCTGCTATCGCAGGAGCGGAGCGTGTCTAAGGCCGCTAAAAAGCTCAATGTGACGCCATCGACCGTGAGTAAATCCTTGGCGAAATTGCGCGATTGGTTTGACGACCCACTATTCATTAAAACGCCCCAGGGATTGCAGTTAACGCCATTAGCCCAAAGCATGGAGCAAGACTTAGCCGATTGGTTGCAAAGGGGCAAACAGCTTATGGGCAAGCGCGGGGACGATATGGCAAAAGGGCTCAGTTTTGAGCTAATGCTTGAGTCACCTTTATCGCTCATTATGCTTAATCAATTAACGCAGGCGATTTACCAACACTACCCTGATGCAAAAGTGAAGGTGCGAAATTGGGATTATGATTCACTAGAGGCCATTATTCGCGGTGAGGCTGACATAGGTTTTACTGGCCGAGAAAGTCATCCTCGCTCCAAGGAGTCCCTTGATTTATTGCCGTATTTTATCGATTTTGAGGTTTTATTTACCGATCTTCCCCAGGTGTATTTGCACCGCGATCATCCCGCCTTGCAGGAAGAGTGGAATATAGACACTTTCTTAAAATACTCGCATATCAATATCTTGTGGGAAAAGAGCGAAACCTGGGCCTTAGATGATGTGCTTATTGAGCTTGGGTTAAGTCGTAATACTGTGCTGACCTTGGCCAGTTTTGAGCAGTCACTGTTTGTTGCGGCAGAGCCACACCACAGCATGCTGGCAATAGCGCCGCAATATTGTGAGCAATATGCTCGCCAATTACACCCTGACTTAGTCACTCGCCCCATCCCGATAAGTGGCGAATATCTTAATAAACTCGCCATTCCTTTTACCTTGATTTGGCATAAGAGAAACAGCCACAACCCCAAAATCACTTGGCTGCGAAGCAAGATAAAAGCGATTTATCAGCCGCGTGGGTGTGATTAAGGCTGTTATTTGCAGCATTAATTCGGTTGGTTTATACCCAATTGCTGGCAAATATATTGGATGCACAATTCTTGCTGCTGACACCATAATCCGTAGCTGACGGGGATAAGTTTAATCCCTGCGCGCTGTAACAGTTTATACAGTTCAATATCGAAAAAGTCCGCCCATGGCCCTGGGTAACCGATTAAATCTATTGCTAAATATTGGTTGCCATAGCGGCACAATATATCCAGTTCTAGCCCCGCCATATGATAGGCGCGCCAGACTGTTATGCCTTTTGCTTCAATCGCCTGTGCCACCGACTGGCCGAAGCTATCGAGGGCATCGACATAATTGTGTGCCGCTTGAAATTGGCCCGCCGATGCTAAGTAAGTTGCCAGTAAATTATTGTTGGGGAGCTCATGCGCTTGTACCGATAAAAATAGCCACTGCATTTGTTTAGCGCGGGTGATGGCGACATTGAACATATCTTCGCGATTTAAATACACGGCGGCGCGGCTGTCGTTGGCCGTAATGCTAAACGACAGCAGCATAATATCGCGCTCTTCCCCTTGAAAACCAAAGGGCGTGGCAATCCGTAATTGATGACGTTCTATTTGCTGCGAGCTAAAGCGTGCGAGGATCTGCTGGGATAAATACTCCGTCTGATTGCGAAAGCAGGAGAGTACACCAATGCTGGCGGGCACTAATACATTTTCTTGTTCATCAATCAGTTGAGCTAACTTTTCAATTAATGCCTCCGCTTCTATGGCGTTAATTCCTTTACTATCACGGCTGCCAGTCACCTGGACTCGGTGTAAGTGCCCTGAACTTGTGCAGGGTCTGTGCTGCATAATCTTCAGCATACCTTGATAAAACTGCTGATTACTAAATTGGATCAGCTCAGGTTTACTCCGAAAATGCTCATTTAAAAATACTACTTGGGATTGGCTCGCAAGGGATTGCGATACTAAGTCGAGCATACTGGCATCACGGTAGCTCATTAGGCCGCGGCACTCCGCAGCAAGTCCGAGTTGGGTCTGGATTTGGGTTTGTTTTGCACGGGATAAAAACGAGAAATGGCGCAGCTGTTTACTGTCGCCCACCACCAGTGCTGCTTTTGCCCGCTGCAAGGCCGGTAAACATGCGGCAATATTGGCTTGGGTGGCTTCATCAATAATCACTAGATCAAACATTTGCTGCTCCATGGGCAGCACTTTATGCAAGCTGGCAAGGCTCGATAACCAAATGGGAAAGGTTTGCTTTAAGGCATCAAAATCCGTCTTGTAGAAGCCGTCGAGTTGCTTAGCGGACTGGCGAGCGCGAAGTGCACTGGCAAAACTCACCAGCGTACTGCGCTTATGTTTGAGCAATTGGTGTAATCGATAGTGAGTGGCCAATTGTAAGTATTTGAGGCTTAAGTCTTCTTTTTGGGCGATGAGGGCGGTTAATTTATCGAGCACATCCCATTGCTGAGCAAACTGTTTGATCCCGGCACGGTAAGCCCAGTTGTAAAATCCTAAGCGCCAGCGTGATTGTCCTTGTTGTAAGGTCGCCAGTTTTTGGCCGCGACGTATGGCATGGCGGCAATGGTGTATAAAACCGGCTTCCATTTTGGTTTGCTGACGAGTCACAGTATTAAGTTGCTGTTTTGCACTTAATAGCAACCTATCCGATATGGTTTCATCAGTCGCTGGATGCTGGCCATGGAGCATTTCATCTATCTGGTTTTTAAGGACTTTAATAAACTGCGGCGAGCCAGCTCGAATAAGGCTGCTCCCAAGCTGGAATTGCTGCTGCAACTTGTCGGCAATCACATCAACGGCAACGTCGGTGTGGGCGACAATGAGGACAGATTTACCCCTTAATACCTGCTCCGCCGCCACGGTGGCGATGGTGTAACTTTTACCCGTTCCCGGTGGGCCCGATATCTGCCCCAAAGTTTGATTGGCCGCCACCTTTAAGGCTTGAATTTGCGCGCGGCTTAATAGCCCTGGAAGATAAGCTTCTTGGGTGTCGACATTGTGATTAACTGAATCTCGAGTTGGCACTTGCTTAAATAGCGCTTGAAGCGGCGCAGACAGTGAGGGTGCTGTAATGAGATTGTCGAGTTCGTGCAATATGCCGCGACTGGCCTGCGAACGCTCTGCAAGAATAATTTGGCTGCGACTAACCATAAACTGCCCACGTTTACGGCTAAGCTGAGTGAATTCAGCCTCATCGATCAGCTTGGGAAAATGCAATAAATGACTGGTATCAACATCGGCTTGGCCTGCCCGCAGCCAAGCTATCCAGCCACTGACATCCGTTGGATTATTGCGTAACTCTTGACTTAAGCTGTGTCCCTCAACGACTAATTTTTCTAACAGGGCTTCGTTGATGGTGAATGATCCGCCGCCAGAGAAGCTGTGATTAGATTCGAGGTAAATGTTATCGCCATCGGCCTGTAACAGGCATTCACGGTACAGCAGTGGCGTGACGACTTTACGTTTTTCGCCATTAAGCTCGACAGTGCCGCAGAAAAACAGACAACAGTGCAATAATACTTTTTCTCGCAGATACAAGGCACTACGCGCCATTAATACCGAGGCGGGAGCAAATGGCACCGGTAAGCGAGGCAGAAAGCCACTGCTTAACTCGTCTTCACCTTGGAGCAATAGCTTTTCTTGTTCAGCAAGTTTGTGGCTAGACCAAAGGTTAATTTCAGCACTATCGTGTTGAAAACACTGTTTGTAGTAGTTAAGAATCCCTTGCAAACCCTATCCATCCCTAAGGCTTAATTGGCGATGCGAGAGTAACCCAATCGTATAAGACGAACAAGGTTGTCGCGTATCTTGGGATGGAGCCAAAGCAGGTTAAAGTCCGAACGTCTGTGCTTAAAGCCAAATAATTTTTAGCGTAAAAGAAGTTATTTGAGTTGTAAGTAAACGTATCGCAAAAGGTATTTGTATCAATTCAGCGCTCGAAAAATGTGATTTGTATCAATATTAGCTTGGTTGCTGAAATGTTTGTTAAGTGTTTGAGTTTGTAAAGTATTTGTTTTTGTTTTGAGTGGAAATTGCCATTGTTGTCATTGTATAACTGCGTAGACTGAACTGAAATTTTGTCTGCAAATGAGGGATACAATGCTTAACAATAAACTCAAAGGATTCGCAGTAATGACCTTCGCCTGTTTAGGGGTTACTGCTTGCGGTGGCTCCGATAATAACAAGGATGAGGATACCTCCAAAACCGATACCTATGTGCAATTTTACAACGCGACAGTTGGCAGCACTGATACCGCGCTGAAGATTGGCGATAAAACCTATGAAAGTGTGAGTTACGCCGATGCGATGCCACGCTTTACATCAACTCCCGGCGTCAGTGCCGTCGAGGTGATGGGTAAGGATGCGGCAAATAAAGATATTTCGCTCTATAAAGAGAATATCGATTTAAAAACGGCAACTGATCATTTCTTTGTTTTGCATGGGGATTTTGCCTCGCCAGCCCTTTTGAATATCAATTACTCGCGCACCGAGCTTGATAAACAAAATGCCGAGGCAGACAAGAGCAAAATGCAGTTGTTGATTGCCCATACTGCAACCAATGCACCAGCGTACGATGCGTATATTGCCAAGGCGGATAAAGGCTTTGCCGATGCGGTGATGCTTGGCAGCGTCTCCTATGGTGAGGTTTCAACGCCACAAATTTTGGATACGGGCGACTACAAAATTTATCTGACTGCCGCAGGGACGACCAATATCAGCTACACCACGGCGAGCATTAGCTTTAAAACCAAGGTGCCCTATAAGTTGATTTTAAGGGAAAGCTTTGGCGCATCAGCCGCTAAAATCAGTTTAGACAGCGTCGACTCTACCACCAATGTGCGTAACCATGTCGCCCTCGAAAGCAGTGTTGATTTTAGAGTGTTTAATGGCTTGGCCACACATAATGTTGATGTGAAAGTGGTGAGTAGTAAACAAGAAGCGCTATTTAGCAATGTGGCCCCCTTTGGCGTAACAGCCTATAAAGGTGCCGAGTTTAATGACTTTGGCGTGAGCGTATTTGACCATACTAGCCAAGCGAAATTACTCGACAATGTGCTAATCACCCTTAATCAAGATGATATTAAAACCATCTTTATTTACGAGCAGGGCAGCCAAGTGAAGGCGATGGAGATGAAACAAACTCAAACGCCAAGTCCCTACAGCTTCAAGTTCGATATCGTGAGTTTTGCCGATAAGAGTAACCTGACTTTGTACTTCTTAAAGGCGAACGACACTATTGATACGGCAACCTATAAGATCAGTGCGGTTAATCCGACAGCACCGCAATCATTAGTGGTGCCTAAAGGTGAGTATTCGATTAAGGTCATCTCGGTAGAAAATGGCTCAAAAACGGTGGTTTACGCCTCTGATATGATCGATTTTAATAATCAAGACAACGTCACTATGGTGCTGAATAAGGATGCCTCAACTAGCTTTGGCTATAACCTAGTTAAGCTTTAATCGCAGCGGTTGAGCTGTAAATAAATTGGGCAATAAAAAAGCACTACCTAGGTAGTGCTTTTTCGTATTAATAATCTCTATTCTGACAGTTTTAGCTCTTGGCCGGGTTTAATAATGCTCTTGGCATTGAGCTGGTTCCACTTCATTAAATCGGCGAGTTTCACCTTGTTTTTACGCGCGATTTTATCCAGTGAATCCCCTGATTTTACTTTGTAGGTTTTGGCTTTAGCCGCTGGTTTCTCGGTCGATTTTGAGGTGGCGGCTTTAGTGCTACTCGCATTCGCTTTTGTCGATGATTTGTCGGTTTTAGCCTTAGCTTTTGCGGGCTCTGGCTCATTATCATTAGCCGCCATTGGCGTTAATAGCGTGAGCTCTTGGCCGACTTTTAGGCGATCAGAGGTCAGATTATTTGCCTGTTTTAACTCTTTGACTGATAAATCAAATCTAGCTGCGATCGAACCTAAGCTATCACCGGATTTCACGATATAAGTTTGGCTGTCGTAACGTTTTTGAGCATAGAGCTTGTGCTGATTTTCTTGATAGTGGCCAATGTTTTCAATCGGCAGGGCAATTTGGTATTTGCCTTTACTGGGGATCACGTTTTGACGGTATCCAGGGTTATAGGTTTTGAACTCCGCTTTAGTGAGTCCCGCAGCATTGGCGATTTGGCTTATTTCAACGCCATTGGGAGCGGGTAAGCGTTCCAAAAATGGGCGGTTTGCAATCGGCATTACTTTGAGATTGTAATGGCTTGGGGCGCGGATAATTTGGATAAACGCCAGCCACTTAGGCACGGTTTGTACTTGGCGAGCAGGAATATTCAGCGACCAGAAATCCGTAGGTTTGCCTTTAGCTTTGTTTCTATCGATAGCGGCTTTAATCACTAATTCGCCACTGTTGTAGCCCGCAACGGCGTTAATCCAGTCGTTACCTAAGGTGTCGTGTAAGTGCTGCAAATAGTCGAGTACGGCATCGGTCGAGGCCAATGCATCTTTGCGACCATCGTAGGCTGAGTTGATCGTTAGGCCAAAGTTTCGGCCCGTAGCGGGGATCATTTGCCAAAGTCCGGCGGGGCCATTTGCTTGCGCCAGCGGGTTATAACCACTTTCAACAATTGGTAATAGTGCCAGTTCGAGCGGCATATTGCGGGCTTCGAGTTGACTCACAATATAGTATAAAAATGGCTCGGCACGCTGGGTCACCTGAGTCATAAACTTTTGCTTGTCATCGAAAAAGTTACGCTGTTTGCGTACTTCTGCATCGTCATGCACATCAATAGTACGGGCGTGTTGAATTTTCTCCCATACATCGGCATAGCGTTCGTCGACAATCTCTTTTTTATCATGATGAGATTGTGTGGTATCTCCGCTATCACCTTCAGCTTCTGGGGCTGTGGTGGCAAATTCCATGGGCGAGGTTTGCGCCGATGTTGTCGCACAGCCACTGAGTTGGGCTGTCAACATGGCGATCATTAGCACTGCTAATGCACTCGGTTGGCGAAAGGTTTTCCGCATGATTATCCTGTCATTTTTGCTAACTTGGCGTTATACCCAAACAACCTAACTCGATGCAGGCTTCTGTGTTTAAGACTGCCGAAACGGAGTGTTTGTGTACGCCATTTCTGTATTGCAGCAATTCAAAATGTGGTCGACATTTGTCCTTGATGCACCTTGAATGAGAGCACCCTAGGCGCTCTGAAACTGATATCTTTAGGTTGCTTGGGTATAGATAATGTTGCACATGCTAATCTGTTTTGCGGTTTCTGGATAGCTTTGCTGATAATTTGACCACCTAGGTCACATTTAGATTTACCACTAAATAAGCTAACATAGCAGCGATTTTTCATTGATGTGGGTTAGAGAGTGCAGACGTTAACGCAGTTAAAAGCAGGACAATTACAAGGGGTTACTCGATTACAGTTGGTTGAAAACCTCACTGAATTTCCGCAGGAAATCTTTGATTTAGCCGATACGCTGGAGATCCTCGATTTATCCAATAACCAGTTAAGTTCACTGCCCGATGATTTATATCGTTTAACCCATCTAAAGATTTTGTTTGCCTCCAATAATCGCTTTGAAGTGCTGCCAGAAGTGTTAGGTCAGTGCCCCAAATTGGAGATGATTGGCTTTAAGGCTAACCAAATTCGTGTTGTGCCAGAGGCATCGTTGCCCCCACAAACCCGCTGGTTGATTTTAACGGATAACCAAATCACCGCCTTGCCCGAGCGCATGGGGCAGTTGCATCGTCTGCAAAAATTAGCCTTGGCAGGTAATCGCTTAACTTCGCTGCCCGCATCTATGGCCCAATGCCATAACTTAGAATTAGTTCGTTTGTCGGCTAATCAACTGCAAGCGCTTCCAAGCTGGGTGCTTAAGCTACCCAAACTCACTTGGCTGGCGTTTGCGGGTAATCCCTTTAGCCATACCTTGGTTGATCCCCATGCCGATGTGGCGAGTATGCCAAATGTGACATTAGCGGACATTGAGCTCGGTGAAAAACTAGGTGAGGGGGCTTCTGGCATTATTTACCAAGGTCGTTGGTTAAATCCTGCTATGGTGGCTGCTACTGGGTGCGAACATATTGCGGTTAAGTTGTTTAAGGGAGAGGTGACCAGTGATGGCTATCCTGCCGATGAGCTAGATTGTTGTTTAACTACGGGCGCACATCCAAATCTCATCAAAGTCTTAGCCCATATTAGTCAACAGGATCAACTTGGTTTAGTGATGGAACTGATTCCTCAAGGATTTAGTAACTTAGGTTTACCGCCATCTCTAGCGACTTGTACCCGAGACACCTTTAAAGCGGGGACCGAATTTAGCCTGAAGGGCATAACTGAAATCGCTTTGCAATTAGCTGACACCCTAGCGCATATGCACGGGAAACAAGTGAGCCATGGTGATGTCTATGCCCATAATATGATGGTTAATCAGCAAATGGCGCTGTTGTTCGGTGACTTTGGTGCCGCCTCAAACTTAGCAAAATTGCCTACATCGGAACGTGATGCCATGCAGGCTATTGAGGTGCGTGCCCTAGGGTGTTTACTTGATGACTTATTGCCCTTTGCCGATAACGATGGAAACGACGCGCTGCGAGTTCAACTGCGGCAGTTAAAAGCACACTGTATGCAGCCGGCGTTATCTTGTCGCCCACGCTTTAGTGATATCGTGAAGACATTAGCTGCACTGCGCTAAGTTTACGTATGTGGCATGCAGCAAATGCAAGGGATCATGGGGTGAAAACCAACGCAGAGACATTTAATCAAGAGCGACTAAATCTCATCAGCAATGGAGAGCTGGCATTATGAGTTCGATTTCAAAACTGGTTTGGCTAAGCTTATGCTTAAGCTCGTTTCTCTCGGCGCCCGTTTGGGCGGGATTTTGGGATAGCCTGTGGCAGCGAGAGTTGCCTGTTGACCAAACTACACCACCCAAGAATGCACAGCGTTTTGAGTTTATGGGGAGTTTACCTGCTCATACCCAACTAGAACTTGTGGGCTATTACACTTCCTCTGTTTGTACCCGTAAAGAAATCCGTTTCCCGAATGGTGATATTGCTAATCCCTACCGCGCCACACTGAATAAAAGCTCGGTATTGCGTCAATCGCTTGAAAGTGGCGCTGCCGCTAAACCATTCACCCTTACGTTAGCCTTACAAGGGGGCGGAGATTGCGATTGGCAGTTGGAGGACTTAGTCCTTGACCTTAACTTGATGCCAAGTCATCCCATATGGCAAAGGGTTAAGTCATTAAAAGACAAATATTTACATACGTCACCATTATTAACATCGAGCGAGCCACCGGCCAAAGCTTCGCCCCATGATGGATTTTATTTAAGCCAAGAGCTAACTATCGAACCCATACTTGCTGGCAGTGAAGAAGATACTCATCTGGTTGCCGCGTTACCGCTTACCCTTAATCCCGTGTATTACCCAGTGGTTATCTATAGCCCCAAAACAGACAGCCCCTTTGAGGTAAAGCTTAAGAGTAATTTGCAGTCGACCAGCAGTTTATGGTCGAGCAGTGCAACGCAAATGGTGCGTTTCGATAAAGAGGCTGTGCTGCGGGTGCAGTTTAATCCAGAGGTTTTGCCTGATTATCAAGTGAATGTGTGGCGCCAAGCTGACGATATTTCGGTGCATTACCCCGATGGTACCGAATATCGTTATCCGCGTGGAGATGTGCATCTCTATGCCTATGGTAAGCCTGAATCTATGCTCAATACCTTAAGCGCAAGCACCAAGGCCGAAGATAAGCGATTGCTAGCGCACATCTATTGGGCAGGTCATGCACTGGCGCAGGATGAAGAAAAAGCGCGCAAATTCTACCGAGAGGCGGCCGAGGGTGATGACTTAATTGCTATTCAGTGGATGCAATCACAGGCCGCCTATGCGGGGGAGGTTGAGCAGAGCCAATATTGGTTACAACGTGCGGCTAGGCTTGGGGATATGGATGCCAAAATGGCACTTATTCGTAAGCCCTTTGAGACCATACTGCAAGGCAAGTCAAATACCGCCGAGGCAAAAAGCGCAGAAGTTAAGGCTTGGGAGCAGTTAAAACAGTTGGTTAGTCAAGGTGTGCCAGAGGCTATAAGTATGATGGCTCTCTACCAAGTATTGCCTTGGTCGCCCTACCATGATGCAGCGGCGGCATTAGCCAATTATCGCTTGAGTGTGCAGGCTGACCCCGCTTTGGCCCTTAGCGCTGCCAGTGATTACTATTATTGGCTAGAGGATTTTGAACAAAGCCAAGAGTTTTGGGAGATTGCCGCCGAGCGGGATTTGTATGCTGCCGCAGAATATGCCGATATCTTATTGAAACCAGCGCAGCGCAACCCACAAAGAGCTCGTTATTGGCTTGATAAGGTTGCCTCTCAAGCTGAAAAGCAAGGTATTCAACAAGATGTGCTTGGTAAGGCTTATTTTCAATTGGCCAGTTTACTCGATGCTGGAGAGGGCGGCGATGCCGATCCTAAGCGTGCACAAATCCTGTACCAGCAAAGTCTCGTATTGGCTGAGCGTTTTTCAAATGATTATGCCGCTCAAGCGAAAGAAAGACTCAAATCCCTTGAAGAGCGCCTGTAGCTAAGTTAACAGGGATAACTCGATAACAGGCTTATTCAAGTCATAGGCAAGACAGGGAGATTAAGCTATGGCTTTTCAATTTGATACCTATCATTTTAATACCGAAGATGCGATTCAAGTGTGTGTAGGTGCCTTTGCGCTCGCTGTGCCCATCGGTTTTTCTGAAGAGGCATGGCAACTCGGAGAAACCTTACCACTACTGAATTTGCTGATGTTATTTGGTTTGTCGTTGCTGTTTCTCGGAGCGTTTACTTACCAGAGTGTGTTCCAACAGAATATTCGTCACCGCCTGCCGGTATTTATTTTCCGGATTATTATTGCCTATTTGATAAGTGCTTGTGTCGTCAGTTTAGTGCTCTTGTGTCTCGATAAATTGCCCTTAATTGACGACACCATGACTTCCTTTAAACGGATTATTGTGATTAGCATGCCCGCTTCTATGGGAGCGATTGTAGTAGATAGCTTTGATAAGGAATAAGTTTGGGCTGATGTCATGACTTTTGTCACTGGTGCATTTAGGTTATGTTGCTCATACTGGAACCCAATAGATCGATTGTAAAAGGACGCATTATGAACCCAGCAACCCTTGCATTACTTATCCCGATTTTTGCCATTGTGGGAGGATATGCGGTCGCGATTATGAAAATCCGCGAGCGCGGTAATTCTGCCAATAATAAGCTTCAGGCAGATAACCAGTTGTTACATATTGAACTTGATAAACTTCGCGAACGGGTTGAAGTATTAGAGCAGCTAGTGACCGATGAGAGTTTTCAATTAAAGCGTGAATTTAAGCGAGTCTAGTCCTAACAAATATGGTCATGGTGCAGCCGAGTGCCATGACTCTAGCTTGTATCTAGTTGCTCAAGTCATCGGGTGAGTGAAATGCCAAAACTGAGGTAGACTCGTGACAATTATGTTGTTAGCCCAATGTTGAGCCATTAAAGAACGAGTGAATATGTTTCTATCGCCTTATTTTTCAAAGCAAAATCAATCAATTTCTGTTTCTGCACAACAAGCCAGTGACTTCGCTAAAAAAATCGCTCAAGACTTTAACCCTATCCACGATGTGGGCGCAAAACGTTTTTGTGTGCCTGGCGATTTGTTATTTGCCTTAGTCTTAACCCAGTATGGGCTAAGCCAAAGCATGAAGTTTACCTTTGCTGGCATGGTCGGTGATGGGGTTGAGCTGCAATTTCCTGAACAAGTGAACGATAGCTTTTCGATTTGCGATAACCGCGATAAAACCTATTTACATGTCACTCGCCAAGGTGATGCTAGCCGTTGTGATGCACAAACCGAATCTTTTATTCGTAATTATGTGGCCTTCTCGGGACACAATTTTATCGACATTCTGATGCCCTTAATGAAACAACATCAAGTGATGATCAATCCTGAGCGTCCCTTAGTGATCTACGAAAGCATGTCATTCGACTTGACGACACTCGACTTTGTTGAAGTAAACCTATCGCTTGTAGAACAAGAGCTTAAGATTGATGGCAAGCGTGGCGATGTGACGCTGCACTTTGAACTGCACAGCGGTGATATCTTAGTCGGTACCGGAATTAAAACCTTAGTGATGAGTGGCCTTCGCCCCTACGAAGAGGCGCAAATGCAGCAGATGTGTGCCGCCTACGAAGGGCGAAAAACCGAGTTTTAATTTGATCTAAGGCCCGCTTTATCGGTCAGGTCACTAGGGCGAGATAATTGGGGATAAACAGTGGTTTGGGATAAGGATTGACTGTATCCCAAACCAAGGCGTTTTAATGCTAACGATGTTGCTCATCAATCGACAGTTGGGATACGGTATTGGCGACATTTTCCGCGCCAGTACGAATGTGGCTCATCACAGTTGTCACTTCTACTAACTGCTGTTTACCTTGTTCAGCGATTCGCTCCACCTCGTTCATCATGCTGGTGGCACTGGCGGTGAGCTGGCTATTTTTCTCAACCACTGCGGCAATTTCATTGGTGGATTTACTGGTTCTTGCGGCAAGCTGACGTACCTCATCGGCCACTACAGCAAAGCCTCGTCCCTGTTCGCCAGCACGGGCCGCTTCTATTGCTGCATTAAGTGCTAGTAGGTTCGTCTGGTCAGCAATGGAGCTTATGGTAGCGACAATCGCTTGAATACTTTGGGATTGCTCATTGAGTTGGGTAATAGATTTAGTGGTTTTTACCGTTTGTTCCGCGATAGCATTTGAAGTATTAACTGTCGCATCCAGTAATTTAACACCTTCAATAGCTTGCTCTACTGTGAGTTGGGATGTCTCAAGTGCAATATCCGCCGCTTGTCGTACAGCATGACTTTGCTCAATTCTTTTAGTGATATCACTCGCAAATTTAATGACTTTAACCACTTTGCCATTTTCATCCACCACAGGGTTATACACGGCCTCTAGCCATACAGAATTCCCATAGGCATTTTTACGCTCGAAGAGTCCTTGTTGATATCTACCGTGTTTGAGTTCATCCCAAAAGCGCGGATTCTGTTGATAAAAGGCATCGAAACATAATATTCGATGGTGTTTTCCTACGATTTGCGCAGCTTGATAACTCATGGTTTTTAAGAATTTTTCATTAGCCTGCAAAATGGTGCCATCGGGTTTAAATTCAATAATGGCTTGGGCACGATTAAGCGCAGTAAAAATGGCCATTTGATCATCGAGTTTGTGTTTATCTTGGGTGATGTCAGAGGCAATTTTCATAATTTTGATGACTTTACCGTCCATCTTGATCGGAAAATAAGTAGCCCTTAACCAGACCTCTTCGCCATCTTTACGGAACCGTTGAAAATTGCCTTCTTTAGGTTGGCCAGATTTTAGGCTTGTCCAAAACTGCTGGTAGCTAGGTGAATTGGCTAATTCTGAGGAGCAGAATAATCTATGGTGTTTGCCGACGATCTCATGCAGGCTATAACCTATTTCATTCAAAAATATATGGTTAGCATCAATGACAACGCCTTCTGGCGAGAATTCGATAGTGGCAATACAATCCTTTATTGAGTCAATAGTGGCTTCAGCTTCCTTGCGTTTAGTTTCACTGATTTCAAGGCTTTTACGTAATGAAGAATTAAACACTGAAGTACTCCTAATGAGTTTGGCAAACTCAAAAACGGCTATGCGACATAATGCCCAAAAATCTGAACCACATGGATAGTGTTAAATATAGCTAGGATTTTAGTCGTTGCTTGATTTCTGAGTCATTTATTAACAAGTAGAATACTCCCAAAGAGTTGGGTTAGATCATTTTTTATAAAACGGGGCAGGATAAATTGATAGCCAAGGTAACCTCCTTGTTACCTTGGCTTAGGGGTTAAGCGATTTTTTCTATTTTGGCTGGGAGTCCTTGCCGCGCCGAGGCGCCGCTGGCCCAGTCCACCAGCGGATAGCGCCCATGGCGGCTTGGGTCGAACAGATTCAAGTCGTTCATATTGACCCCGACGCGGATCAGCGGATTGGCGGCAATCTTTTTATCATCGATGACTATATCCCGCGCGCCTAACTCCTTATGGCCATAACCGTGCTCGATGGCAATGCAGTCGGGATGTACGCCCGCCACACATTCCACCAAGGCCACCACACTGCCATTAGGCGTACTGATCTTGACCGTATCCCCGGTCTTGATACCAAAGCGCTTGGCGGTTTGCTCATTGATGCGCACCGGATTATTGGGGTGTACTTGGCGTAAACGGTCCGAACCTATACTCATCGAACTCATGGTGTGCGACTTATAACTGCTGATCAGCAGCGGCCACTGTGACTTATCGAATGCTTGCTCCAAGGGCGTGCCGTTGGCGAGCGCAGGGTGATAACGCCGTGGACAGCCACTCATATATTCGCCGCTTAAGCTATTGCGCCGACTGCCCACCTCTGGGTTCCACAGCATTAAGGGTTTTGGCCAAACCTTGCTGGGGTTGCCCGCCTCGTCGCGACTGGCGCTGATATTCTCAAAGCGGCCGCCACGGGCAAATAAGTAACTGACTTTTTTGACCTCTTCAGATTTGAGTCTGGCATTGAGTTCCGCTTGAATGCGCCCAACACCACTGAAGTACATATCTTCGGCAGTGATATCGGCAACGGGTTTACCCAGGTAAGCCACGTTTGCCGCGCCGTAGAGCGAAAAGTCAGCCGCGCGAGTCAGCGGGTGTAGACTGCCATCGGCGGCCTTGACCGCATTGGCTCCAAAACCGGGCAGATTAAGTTTTATCGCCACTTGGCTAAGGAAGGATTCCATACAAATCACATCGCCATCGGCGGTTTTGGCGACCCTGGGCTCGACAATCGGCCAGCGGCCGGTGGCTTCTTTGGTGAGTGTGCCATGCCACGCGGCGCTCCAGCCCCAAGATTCATAGGTTAAGGTGTCGGGCACTATGTAGTCCGACAGCGCCGAGGTCTCATTGATAAAGCTGTCGATGCTGATAAATAGCGGTAATACTTTGGGATCTTTTAATTGTTCACCAATGGCTTCGCCGAGACCCGCCTGACCATAAATCGGGTTACCCATGTGGTTGATCCACGCCTTGAGTCGATAGGGATAACCGTGCACCGCCGCGGTTAAATGTTCGCCCAGCAGGGGTGATGAGATGGGGAACCAAGGTTCCTTCGACGGATAGGGCGACTCACCGGCTTCGATTTTACGGCGATATTCAGAGGTTTTTTCGTAGGGGAACTTAGAGCGGGAAAGGAATACGCCCTTAGGTTCGACCATGCCGTCAAAGTCCTGCAAATTGTACCTTGGGCCAGCACCAAAGGCGGGGAAGCTGCCGCCCTTAGCTATCGCACCGCCCTTAAGATTTAGGTTACCTATCATGGCGTTAAGCATCATGATCGCCCATGCACTGTAAAAACCGTTTGCACTCATAGTGCCGCCGTGGGAGATCACCGCTGCCTTAGTGCCATGGCTAGTAAACTTGTGGGCGAGTGCGGCAATTTGCGCCTCGCTGATATCGCACTCCTTGGCGTAGTCGGCCATCTCGACACTGCGCGCGGCTTCACTGAGTAGCTGAAAACTGGATTTCACGCTCAGCTCACCCTTTGGCGTATTCACGCTTTGCTCAACCTCAAGTTGCGCCTTGGCGCATTGTCCGACTGGTAGAATCTGCCCAGTAGCGGCATCGACAACCAGTGGAGAATCCTGCTCGCCATAGGCTTTGCCTTCGAAGGGCAAGCCGAGATCGCTGGCATACAAATATTGGCCGTATCTGGGGTGATTCGGCGTGCTGATGATTAGGAAGCTGGCATTACTAAAGCCTCGGTAGCCTGCTGCTTTCGCTGCCTCGGCATTGGGCGCGGTTAAAAACGCACTGGCGTAGCGCTGGTTATCGATAATCCAGCGCAGCATGCCCATAGCGAGGGCGGAGTCGGTCGCGGGGCGGATCGGCAGCCAAGTATTGTTACCTGCGCAGGGCTGGTTCGAGGTATTGGGTAGCATGGGCGACACCACCACATAACTAAATTCTCGCCCATCGACCCGAGCGTTGGCCAACTGCCGCGCTTGGCGTTTAAAAGGGTTGCCCGACTGCTGCGGTGAAGTACCGATAAACAGCAAAAACTCGCTATTGTCCCAGTCGGGCTTAAGGTGGGCGTATTTCTTTAAATCGTCGAGCAGGGCACCCGCACCTGCGCGATAGGTAAAGCCGCAATAGGCGCCGTGGTTGGCAAAATTTCGCGTGCCGAAGCTATTGAAGGTAAAGCGTTTAATGATCACATCTCGGCCTTCATCCGAGGCGTTCGATACCAATAGCTGGTTGGCCTTGGGGCCATATTCAGGATTATTGGCATCGAGTGGCGTACTGATATCGCGAATTGCCCTTAAGCCTTCGACATACCCCTCACCAAATAAGTCACCGCCATCGACAACCTCGGTCAGCAGTTGCTCGAAACTAATGCTTTGCCATTGCCCACTGCCGCGCGGCCCTACTCGTTTAAGGCATTGGGTGACGCGATAGGGACTATCTAGTTGTTCTAACATGGCATTGCCACGGGCGCAGGCGGTGGAACGCCCTTGTAAGCCCTGCTCTTGATAGGCGCTTAAGCCGACTAAGGCGGTTTTGATCGGGGTATCGAAGTCGATATGTTCCCGCGCCGAGAGCGGATGATAGGGATTGCCGCTGATGCGGAGAATTTTATCTGTCTTATTATCGATACGGGCTCGCACGCCACACTTGGTCCAGCAGCCGAGACACATGGTATTGGCGATGCGTTGTTCATCGTTGCCAATCAGCTGGCCTGAGGTTAAATCCACTTTATATTCAGGGGCTAGCGAATTGCCATGGATGGGATCTTGGGTGGTTTTTCCCGAACTACCATGCACGACCCCTTTGCCCATTTGCGCTAAGGTATGGCTGTAACCTGCGGCAAATAATCCCACGCCACCCGTCACAGCTGCGCCTTTGATAAAACGACGTTTACTCTTATCCATTATGGACTCCTTAATGCGGTAACTTCTTAATATGAACGGTGCTGTGGCTCACAAGGCATGATGGGCTGAGCGAGGTTGATAGCGAATAAATTCAGACACTAACACCATCAATGCGATCCAGAGACCAAAGGTGCCCGCAATACCTAATAGCCCCTCTGGCCCCCAAGGCAGTTGGTAGAAATAAGTGCCCGCGCCGTATTTTGGGTCGGTTTGCGCTTGGATAAGTACAATCCAGCGAAATCCCCATGCCAGATGCACCGCCGTTAAACTGACGACTAATATCAATACCGAGGGGAGGCGGCGTACTGCCAGAACTAAGGCCAGCAAAGCGAGGGTAACCAATACCCAGAACGCGGCGAGTTGCCAGCTTGGGCTGGTGTCTAATAACAACGCCGCTTCGTGCGCGGAGCCGTTATCGAATAAGGCCCAGCCGATAAGACACAGGGCGAAGAGACCAAAGCTTGCCCTGACCCATTGCAGTAATCTGTCTTGGGTACTGGCTTGATAACCGTGCAAAACACGATTGAGCAGGGCGAGAGTACCGCAGGCGGCGAGCAGGGCACTGGTTGCCATCAATGGCGGCAACCAATAGGTATGCCAGAGCGGCCGTGCTTTGATCGCCATGGTTTCCATTCCGGTATAAAGCGCAATGGAACACGCACTTAATGTGGCGATTAGCGCAATGGGTTTCAGCCATTTATCACTGCTCCAATTACCGAACCTGAGCCATTGACCGATACGGCTTAACCAATCCGCTTCTTGAGCAGAATTTGCCAGAGAAGAGTGTGCCTGAGGCAAGTAGGGCCGCAGTAACAACCAAGCAAACACTAGACTCGTGCCCGAAAATATCGGCAGTAAAAAAGCGCCGTACCACATCCACGAATGCGGTCTGATTTGGGCATAGAAATGCCATGCCCGCAGCGGTTGGTGCAGGTCAGCAAGTAGCGCAATCGGCGCGACTATGCCGGCGGTAAGCATCAAACAGGCGCAGAGTTTGAGCAGTCTGGCATCGGTTTGTTTCGCACTGAATAAATGGATGGTCGCCACCCACACACTGGCGTAGGCCAAACCCATCAGAAAAAAGTATTGCACCGCCCAAGGCAGCCAAGTGATGGCGATATCTGGGGTAAAGATTTCTTTAATGACCATGGTGGATCTCCTCGCCAGTGTCAGTCAGTAGGGTGCGAACAGGGGCTTGGCCGTTGATACGATCTTCAAAGGCGCTGTTCATGCCGATATAAAATACTCTGGGGGCCGTATTGGCATCGGGCTTGAGTACCTTGATATCTGTCTTATTGGCTGTGAGTAACTGACTGATTTGACTATTAGGATCGTTCAGATCGCCAATCACCCTCGCTTCACCAACGCAGGTTTCGACACAGGCGGGCAGTAGTCCAGCTTCGAGCCTATGGGCGCAGAAGGTGCATTTATCGGCACTGTTGGTCTCATGGTTGATAAAGCGGGCATCGTAGGGGCAAGCCTGCACACAGTATCCGCAACCGACGCACCATTCGTTGTTGACGACCACAATGCCATCTGGGCGTTGGAAAGTGGCTCCCGTGGGACAAATAGGAATGCAAGGCGGGTTCTCACAGTGATTACACAGTCTTGGCAGCATTAAAAATGCGGGTGGCGTGGTAGCATCCTGTTGTGACACTTCGTATTGCTGTACCGTGGTACGAAATTGCCCCAAAGGTGGCAGGTTTTCGAAGGTGCATGCCACGGTGCAGGCTTGGCAGCCGACGCAGCGGCGCAAATCGATGACCATACCGTAGCGTTTGCCTGTAGGTGCAGGTTCAGTCTGTTGTGCCTGCACTTGCACGACGGGAATGAGCGCGGCGCCGACACTCACACTGGCCATTTTTCCGAGAAACTGACGTTTACTCTTGTCCATAGGATTTCCTTCACTCTTACAGATAAAACGGGTCGAAGACCGCGGGTTTAGCGTTAAGCGCATTCTGTAAAAGGGGAGGTGGCATCTCTATAGTGGTTTTCCACATATCGGATAGGGACTTGATCTAGCGCAATAAATATCAGTTAGAATGACCTTTAAGAGTTTAGGGGTTATTGTTTAGGATTGAATCTTAAAGCTTAGGAGAATGGATACAGTGTTGGGTTTTGTCGTATCAACCAATGGCTGGCGAATGGCGGTGAAACTCGTCATCGTATTGTTTAGCCTACTGAGTATCTCAGCCATGGCAGAAGTTTTGGCCACTCAGGATAAAACTGTAGGCGCATTAACTGTTGCTCCTGCGGGAGAGTTGATGGATGAAGCTGGCGCAAACTATCAAGTGGTCGATGTCGGCGTATTGGCAATACGGGGCTATAAGAGCACAGTCAATCGTTGGCAACCTTTGATGGGCTGGCTAGAGTCGCAAATACCTAACAGTTACTTTAGATTGCATCCCTTAAGCCTTGAAGAATTAGCCAAAGGCGTTGAAACCGAAGCTCTTGACTTTGTTATCACTAACCCTGGGCAGTCGGTGATGTTGGCGCGGCAATTTTCCCTGTCTTGGCTCGCTACCCTTCGAAGCCCAATCAATAATGGCGCTGCGATGCAAGTGGGGTCTGCGCTGGTGGTCAGAGCCGATTCGCCCTATCAGACCTTAAAAGATCTTAAGGACAAGCGACTCGGGATTGTCTCTAAAAATGCCTTCGGCGGTTATCTCACTTTAGTTTATGAGGCGCAGCTTAAGGGGGTAGATTTACCCCATTTTGTAGGAGAAATTATCCCCTTAGGTTTTCCACTCGATAACCTTATTTATCAGCTCGGTGCGACAGATAAGCCAAGCGATAAATCCCCAAGTTTAGATGCGGCAATTGTGCCCGTATGTCAGCTTGAGCAAATGCAGGCCGAAGGTTTGATCAAGCTGCAAGATTATCGGGTGCTCGATAATCAGGCGCCTGCGGGGTTTCATTGCCTAGTCTCGAGTCGGTTATATCCCAACTGGTCTATGGCTAAAACCAACCGTGCGACCCAATCCCTCGCAAAACAGGTGACTCAAGCCCTACTAGCATTACCCGAAGACAGTCCCGCCGCTAAAGCCGCCGAATCTGCGGGGTGGACCACGGCCGTGAGTCAACTGGCGATAGATCAACTGCTTAAAGATCTGGATATGCATCCACTGCAAGCCCCTTGGTGGCAGCGGGCATGGCAATGGGTAAAACTGCATCAACATTGGGCTTGGTTTGCGTTGACCATATTGGTATTGCTCAATGTCTACCATTTCTGGCTCGAATACCGCTTTAGTCGCCGCGGCCGAGAGTTAATCAATACCCAGAGGCAACTCAGTGAAAACCGAGCCCTGCTGGAGCACGCTCAGCGCATTGCGATTGCGGGGGAGCTTGGGGCGAGCCTCTCCCACGAACTCAACCAACCTTTGGCGGCGATTGGCCATTATTGCCATGGCGCCGAGGTACGTTTACAACGTGGGACCAGCCCTGAAGAATTACAATCCGTGCTGACTTTAATCCAGCAAGAAGTCAGCCGCGCCGACAGTATTATCAGCCGTTTACGTAATTTATTGAAAAAGCGGCCTGTGTCTAGGCAGCCTCTGTATTTACATCAGTTAGTGAACGATACTGCGCCGCTGCTCGCCTATGAGCTGGAGCAGCACCATATCCAACTTTCAACCAATGTGAGCGGCGAAGCCTATCAATTGCCTTTAGATGAAGTGGGCATGCAGCAACTATTGCTCAACCTTTTGAAAAATGCCGCCGATGCCTGTGTGCAACGCCAGCAGAGCGAGGTCGATGCGTCGAAACCCTATCAGCCCACGATTGATATCGACCTGCGTTACCAAGAACACAAGCTACTGCTCACGGTCACAGACAATGGCACAGGTTTAACTGAGGATGCCAATCTGCTGATGCAAGCCTTTTATTCGACTAAGTCGGAGGGCTTAGGGCTAGGGCTGGTGATTTGCCGTGATATCGCCGAGAGTCATGGTGGCCGCTTTAGCCTAGAAACCGCTTTAAGTGGCGGCTGCCAAGCGCAGGTATCCTTACCCCGTAAGTTTGATGGAGCACCAGCATGAGCCACGAATTGCCCGTGTATTTAATCGATGATGATGAGTCGGTGCGCCGCTCGCTGCGGTTTATGCTCGAAAGTTATGGCTTGAATATCCGTGACTTTGATAGCGCCGAGGCGTTTTTTGCTGCCATCGATTTAAGCCAGCCGGGTTGCGCCTTAGTCGATGTACGTATGCCGGGTTTAAGTGGGCCGCAGTTACATGCGCAATTAGTGCAGCACAATAGTCCGCTGGCGGTAATTTATTTGACTGGCCATGGCGATGTGCCCATGGCGGTGGAGGCGCTAAAACGCGGGGCGGTGGATTTTTTCCAAAAGCCCGCTGATGGCGCTAAGCTCACGGACGCTGTGGTAAAAGCCTTGGCGAATGCTAAGGAGCATTATCAAGATAACCAATATCTTCAGACTTATCTGTCGCTCACACCGCGGGAGCGGGAAATTCTCACTCTGATCGCCAAAGGCTATAAGAATCAGGAGATCGCCGATACGCTGTGCATCGCCATGCGCACGGTCGAAATTCACCGTGCGAACTTGATGAAAGGCATGCAGGTCAGCTCGCTCGCCGAGATGATGTTAATCTACGGCCGGATTGCCGATCGCCTTCCCCCCGCATAAAACTACTCTTTGTTAGGGCGAATTGGCGTATCCTTGGCCGTTTGATGTGAGCTAACGCATTCAGCCCTAGGTGCTTAATTGCCAAGGCTCGACGATTGCCTTATTTTAGGGGCTTAATTTTAAGGCCACGATTTTTAACATCACCATGTTTGAAGTTCGATGCCGCTTTTGGATGACCTTATCGTTCGCTTTTACATAAGGTGCTCCCGTTTGGATAAGGAATGAAATGCCAAGTTTGATTCGTATTGTGCTGATTGATACGCACCTTCCGGGCGTTGTGGAACTCGCCCTCAATGGCCATACCAATATTTGTGGTACTAACGCCTCGGGTAAAACCACGCTACAACGTTTAGTGCCGGTATTTTATGGCGAATATCCTAGCCGCGTGGTGCCTTCAACCCGTGACAGTTTCGAGCGTTGGTACTTGCCACACGATTCAAGCTACATCATTTACGAATACCAAAAGGCCGATGGCTTGCTCTATCAAGCCGTGCTCGCCTCGGCGGGCGATGGTAAAGGCGTGAACTACCGCTTTATCGCCAAGGGTTTTGAGTTAAGTGATTATATTAAATCGCAAAATGGTGACACTATTTTATGCCATAACATGGCGGAACTTGGCCGTGATTTAAAACGCCAAGGCGTAGCTACCACCAACTTGCTCAACACCCGCGAATATCGCGCGATTATTCAAAACGATCGGACTTTGTTAAGCACGGGTAGCAACCGCAGCGAACTGCGGGCCTATGCGCGCCAATTTGCCCTGTGTGAAGGCGAGCATTCACTGCGCCATATCGAAAAGCTCGCTAAAGCGGTGCACTCCAAAGAAGGCAAAATGGAAACGGTCAAATCCATGATCGCCGCCATTTTAGAAGAAGACGGGGTAAATCCGCCCAGCTCGCGCTTAAACCCACAGCGCGTCGAAGCATGGATCCGCGAGAGCCAGTTAATCCAAGGTTTTGAAGTTATCCGCCCCGAGTTTGAAAAGCTCGAGCAGGAATTTAACCAATTACTCAGCGCCGAGATGCGCCTCTCGAGCCTGTCCCGAGGTTATCGCAATGACGAAACCCTAGAGGCCGATCGTTTAGAGATCCAACAAACTCTGTCTAAGGAGCTGAATTTAAAGCTTCGGATGTTGGACGACGAATGGAAAGAAGTGCGCGATGAGCTTAACCTCGACCTATCCGCCGCCAAGGGTGACGTGGCTAAGTGCGAGTATGAGTTAGATGCCATTGAAGATCAGCATGGCGCCTTTTTAGATGCCAATATCGAGCAAGCCAAGGCCGATTTGGACATGCTGCCAAACTGGCGCGCTGACATGGAAAACTTAAGCGAGCGCCATAAGTTACAAACTGAAAAACACCAAGATATTGAAGCGGCTTACAATGCCCGCCGCAGCAAAATTGGTGAGCAGTTAAACCGCGAGCTCGAAGGCTTACACGCGGATCAGGACAAACAGCGCGAAGCGCGCGACAAACAGCGTGAAGTGGCTAGAGCCGACCTAGATGCCCTCGAAGCCCAATGGCGCAGCCAAATGGATGCGGGCAAGGCGAGTTTTAGCGAGCAGGAATACCAATTTAAACTCAATGCCGCCGAGCTTAAGTTACGTGTTGATGGCGTAACCTACACCGAGGAAGAAAAGTTAAGCCTAGCTATTTTCGACGAGCGGATTCACCGCGCCGACGAAGAGCAAGAAAGCTGCAATGCCAAGGTGGAGCGCTTAACTAGCGATGAGCGTAAATTGCGCGCCAAACGCGACCAAGCCAACGAAGCGCTGCGCATTGCTAGCCTGCGGGTTAACGAGCGCCAAACCGCGCTCGATGAACTGCACCATATGCTGTTCCCGCAGTCCCATACTTTACTTGAGTTCCTGCGTAAGGAAGCCCAAGGTTGGGAGCAAAGTCTGGGTAAAGTGATTGCGCCAGAGTTACTGCATCGCACCGATTTACACCCAAGTGTGATGGGCGAGAGCGACACTGTGTTTGGGGTGCATTTAGATCTTAAAGCCATTGATGTGCCTGAATATGCCGCCTCCGAGCAGGAGCTACGTATTCGTTTAAGCAAGGCCGAAGAAGCGCTGCAAAGCGCGCAGGAATTGCAGGCCGAGGCCGAATCACAGTTGGTGGCGATTAACGGTGAGCTGGATAAACTCAGCCGCGAACTCACCTTTGCCCGCACAGCTTATAAGAATAGCCGCGATGATTTACGTCGTCTGTTCGATGAAAAACGCAGTGAGCAGGACAAGATCAACAAGGCGCTGGCCGAGCGTAAAGCCTTTGCCCAGCAGCGTTTAACTCAGCTCGATGGCGAGTTAAAGCAGCTTAAGCATCAACATCAACTCTGGCTCGAAGAGCAAAAAGAGCAGGCGCTCGAAGCGCGCATGGAAAAACAAGCCTACTGGCAGGAAGTCATTGGCGCGCTCGACAATCAACTGGGGCAAATCAAGGCCACTATCGACGCCCGCCGCGAAAGCGCTAAGGCTGAGCAAAAAGCCTGTGAAACCTGGTACAAAAACGAGCTTAAATCCCGCGGTGTGGATGAGGACAATATCCTTAAACTCAAGCAACAAATCCGTGAGCTTGAAACCAAAATCAGCCGCGCCGAGCAGCGTCGCAGCGAAGTATTGCGCTTTGACGATTGGTATCAACACACTTGGCTTATCCGTAAGCCCAAGCTGCAAACCCAGTTAAGCGACGTGAAACGTGCCGCCTCAGAAATCGATCAGCAGCTTAAAGCCAAGACCCAAGAGGTGAAAACCCGTCGCCAACAACTCGAGACCGAACGTAAGGCCTCGGATGCGGCGCAGATTGAAGCCTCTGAAAACTTAACTAAACTGCGCGCCGTGATGCGTAAGTTGGCGGAGCTGAAACTGCCCGCCAACAATGAAGAAGCCCAAGGTAGCCTTGGTGAACGTTTGCGTCAGGGCGAAGATTTACTGCTAAAACGCGATTATTTGATGGGCTCGGTTAAGCAATATGTGGAGCATTTCGACTCTGTGATTGCCAGCAAGTCAGGTTCAGGCTTAGCCGAAACCTGGGAGCGTGCCCGCGAAGAGTCGAGCTTTATCAACGACAAAGGTATTCGCCTGTTGGATTACCGCAAGCTTGTGCCGCAGCTTGAACAGCTACTCAATGTGATTGTGCCGCAATCCATTATGGCGCTGCGCGAGCAGGGGCGGATCTTCGGTGTCGATTTAACCGCCTTTTACGATGTGCTGGCCGATATTGACCGTCGCATCGCTTCGCAGAGTGCGCGCATTACCCGCGAAGTGGGCGAGGAGTTATTCCTCGATGGCGTATCGGAATCTGCGGTTCGTATTCGCTCTAAGATCAGCGAATTAGAGTTTTGGCCCGAGCTTGAGCAGTTTGTTAAAGCCTTCAAAAATTGGAAAGCCGACGGCTTTAATGGTCTGCCCGATGAGGAATACACCAACAGCATGCGCCGCGCCTTGGATATTATTGGCCGCGCTGCACTGACGGGTGGCATTTCAAAGCTGCTTGAAATCGAGCTGCGCCTCAAAGAGGGTAATAGCGATTTGATTATCCGCACCGACAGACAGCTGAACGAATCCTCGAGCCACGGGATGGCTTACCTGATTTTATGTAAGTTCCTATTGGCATTTACGCGCTTGTTACGTGGCCGTGCCGATGTGACCATTCACTGGCCGATCGACGAACTTGGCACGCTGCACCACACCAACGTGAAGAAGATTTTCGATGCCTGTGGTAACAACAATATCAGCGTGTTAGGCGCTTTCCCGAACCCAGAGTCAGAAGTGCTGAACCTGTTTGAGCACCGTTACATTATTAATAAACAAACTAAGAAGTTGCAGGTGGTGAAGCCCAAAGCCAATCCGATTGCCGATTTGTTGAGTAAACGCCTGAGCAAGGAGGCCATCTAATGAGTGCCATGAACGAATCTAACCAAACCGTCTTAGTCGGCACGGGCGCAATTATCGAACTCTTGCTCAAGGGCGAATTTATTTGCCGCACCACCAATGAAGATGGTTGGCGCGCGTTGAAAAATAACAGCACCCGCGAGCGGGTCGAGGCTTATCTAAATCAAATCAACCGCACCGTGGCCTCGGCCGCCGAGGGTGATGTGTTTTTCTGTGGTTATTTGCAGTTAGGCGAGAGCGAGCGCAAGGTGATTTCATCGCAGTTTAAGGATATTTGTCAGGCACTTATTCCTATGGTGGAGTGGCTGGTATTAGTGCAGGAAGCCAGCGGCCAAGATGCCCCCTTAAGCGAAGGTGCGCCAGTACGGTTAACCGAGCTGCAAAGCCGAATTGAAGATACGCCCGCGTTTCGTGAGCAGTTGGCCAAACTCAGCCAATACCGCTTATTCGGCTCAACCAGTACCAATAGTGATGCGCAAATTAAGTTAGTGTTCAAACGCTTAGTGGAGCTTGGCTATCTGGTGCGCCCCAACGTTGAAAAGCAAATTTATATCGCGACGGGCAAGCTGGATTATCTGTACGAAGTGATCCGTTTTATTGACGAAACTGAAGGCCTAAGCCTAGAGGCGCAGGCGGAAACGGCGACCCAGCGGGATTTACTATGATGCTTTGGACAATCATCTGCGGTGTAAACCAAGGAGGCCGTGATGAGCAGTAACTTACATCAGGCTGGGGTTAAGCTACTCAAGCAGTTAGGCCGCCATGCTGACATCATTATGGACGCCTATTTAGCGGGCTCGCTCAATGAAGATGCCCATGATCCCGCCGTGGTTGAAAAACTCAAACAGGCAGGGATTTTATGGCGCCCAGAGCCAGACCAAGAGCTGCGCCTTAAACGCTCGGTGCGTGCCTTGCTCGAAGAAGGTTTAAGTGATGAGCGCAATCGCCAAATCGACTCCAACGTCGGCTCGGCGCTCGCCACCATTAAAACCTTGGCCGACCATTATAAAGAAGCGCGCCACAGCTCAGATTACAGCGCTGCCGAGGCGTATCTGTCTGATTTAAGTGAGCATGTGTATAGCTTTGCCGACAGTTTGCGCTATTCGATCCGCGTGTTGTGGGGGCGCATCAACAACGAGTTCGGTTATGTCGGTACCATTAACGCTAAGATCCGCGAAAACGAACTCGCCCAGAGCCAAGTGTCTGAATTACTTAATGGTTTGGAGATGTTCCAGTTTAGCGAATTAGGCGAAATCGCCGGTGATATTCGTGAGCTGCGTAAGCTGCTGGTGACCACCTTGCAGGAAACCATGAGCGACTGCGCCCAGGAGCTCAGTGTGGTGCAGGGACGGTTGCTGGAACTTCTCGGTCGCTTTAGGCAAATTCGTGGTCGTACCCGCTTGCTTAAGGGCTGGTTACTGTACACCGATTTGCATCCGGATTACCGTCCTGCGGACCATGTGTCCCACAAGGAAATCCCGAGTCTTTTCAATCGCGCCGAAGTGTTATTGGCACCAGCGTCTGTGGATGTGCATAACGCCAGCCAAGAGCTTGAGCTGATGAATATCGTCGCCCACATTAAGTCGATTAGTCGTCAGGGCATAGTTGAGACTGTGCGCGAGCATGATGTCAGTGTATCGCTTACCCAAAGCGAAGACTTTGATATTCCTGATAATCCACTCAAGCAAGCGGTTGATACTTACTTCGTCGATGTGATTGAGTCGGGCTTACGTCAATCGGCGCTCGATTACTTAGTCGAAAAAGCCCTGCCGTGGGATGCCGAAAGCTGGATTTATCAAGTGATTGGCGGCTACGAAGGCTTGCCCGATGAGCATAAGGCTTACTTCGAGTTAGAGCCCTTAGGCGAACCTCACCCCATCTACAGCGGTAACTTTATTATCCGCGACGTGGAATTATGGCTCGCCTAGGTAAACAGCAGTTGCAACTCTTGGAGAGCGTTTATCTTAATCGTTCTTCAAGGGTAAAACTTAGCCCGAATTGGCGAACGATTTACCGTGAGTTAGAAGTAGGCGAGCTGGATGGTGCGGAAAAATATTTGTGTTTTGCGCCAAGGGATTTTGAGTTGCTGCGCCAAGGCGTATTGGCAAAAGAGGGCGTGGATTTACAGGCACTGGACTTTAATCTAGACCGCATCGCCATGTCCGCCCAAAGCCAGAATGAAAAGCTGGCGAACATCCGCCCCGAAGCCGAGTATGTTTTGTTGAAGTATCTCGGTTTTGAATCGCCGCCCTTGGGGATGTCTGCACGGGCCTCATTACGTACTCCCTTAGATGAGGCGCAAATCCATTGCGATGAGCTTGATGTTAACGCCATCTTAGTGGTTGAAAACCTAGATATATTCGATGCAATAACCCAAGCGCGCTTACCTGCCGAACTTAGCCGCATTATGGTGATTTACCGTGGCAGCGGCCACCATTCCCCCATCGGTGTGCGGCAGTTTTTACAGGCGATGGCGGGTAAAATGCCGATTATTGCCTTTACCGATCTCGACCCCGCAGGGCTGCAAATTGCCCATACCTTAACGGGCATGACCCATTGTATTGTGCCGCAGTTAGCGCTTTTGGCGCCCAGCGAGTTACTCGCTATCCCACAGATTAATTCCGCTGATGACTTTGCTAAGCAAGCGCCTCAGGCTAAATATTTACAGTCAGCCGACTTAAAAAATTGGCAGCAATTAAGCCGTTGGTTAACTCAGCAACGAATTAGCATTAAACAGCAGCACCTGCTGTCGCATCGGCTTGAGCTAGTGCTACTGGCATATTGTTAGTCGTTATCCTTCACCATCTCTCTGTTAAGTTCGATATCTGTAGTTTTTAATACTATTTAAAGTATTTATTCAGTTTTTAAATCTAGTCTTATTCGGTATTAATCGATTAATTGTGTTTATTTGGTTTAAATAGTGTTTAATTTTTGATTTTTTAACTTATGTATTAATAGCGTGATTATTAATCTATGATTTTATTTTTGTTATAAATCAGAATAATACAAAATTTTTGTGATGAGTTTGGCTTAATTGAAAATGAAATAAGTAAATTTATTCATTGAATTTACTGCCAGCATGTTTCACTATCCCCGCCTGAACTTAAAAGGGAATGGCGATGTTGCTCATTAGGGAAGATGAATATCAAAAGATGAGCTATCTGGGAAAACGATCAGCATGATGAAATCACTTTCGACACGGATCTTTATCGGTCTATTTGCGGGACTTATTCTTGGCACTTTAGTGCAGTATTTTTTAAACGATATTGGCTTTTTTTCAGGCAATTTAGTCGAATTGGCTAGCGGCGTCGGCACTATGTTCGTCAACATGATCATGATGTTGGTCGTACCTCTGGTATTTGTCAGTATCGTTTGCGGTGTGTGCGAGCTGCAGGACTTAAAAAGCTTTGGGCGCTTAGGCGGCAAAACCTTCGGCTTTTACATAGTGAATACCGTAGTGGCTATTTCTACCGCTCTTTTAGTGGTGCTCCTGCTCGACCCAGGTAAAGGTGTCGATATGAGTAGCACCGATGGTGTCGCCATTACCGCGACCGAACTCCCCAGCTTAATGGCGCTGTTGATTGATATTGTGCCGCGTAATCCGGTAGCGGCTTTTATGTCGGGCAATATGCTACAAGTGATCTTTATGGCGCTGATGTTAGGTGGAGTGATGAAGTCCCTCGGCGAACATGTGGCTGGTGCGGTACAAGGCTTTCAAACCGCCAATAAAATCATGATGAAGCTGATTTCTGTGGTGATGAGTCTTGCGCCTTTCGGGGTGTTTGCGCTGATGTTTAAGTTAGGTGCTACCTTAGATGCCGCGGTATTTATGAGTGTGCTCGAATACCTAGTGATCATTCTAGCCCTGCTGTTGTTGTGGATTTTTGTGGTCTATCCGTTGGCGGTCGGTATGTTTACACCGATTTCGGCCAAGACCTTTCGGGCGAAGACGCAGGAGCAAGTGCTGTTTTCACTGTCTACCGCCAGCTCCAATGCCACGATTCCTGTGACTATGCGTACCTTGACTGAAAAACTCGGGGTTAACCGCGCAGTGGCTGGCTTTGGCGTACCGCTCGGGGCGACCATGAATATGGGCGGCGTGGCGATTTATATCACGATTGCGATTTTCTTTGTCGCCAATGCCTTTGGTATGCCAATCACCAGCGAGCAATTGCCATCGCTGCTGTTTAGTATCTTTTTATTATCGGTTGGCGCGGGTGGTGTGCCCGGTGGCGGTATGGTGATGATTGGCGTGTTAATCCATCAAATGGGTTTACCGATTGAAGCCTTTGCGATTGTGGCCGCGCTGGATCGCATCATCGATATGGTGCTGACCTCTTGCAACGTAGTGGGCGATACCGCGGTATTGACCATAGTCGATCAAACCGAAAAAGTGCATGAGCTTGAGTTAGCCAAGAATTAACGTCCTCAAGCATCTTTTTAAATACTAAAGCCACTGATTAAAGTGGCTTTTTTGTTAAATAAATCAGGATTGATATTGGTCTATTTACTTGCCTTTTGTCGTTGCGACAACAATCAATCCTCTGAGCTTGTTCAGCCTAAATACGGCCTTTATTTGAGCTAAAAAGTAGCTAGTCCCAAGGTGAGTTGTTACAAATCCATAGAGTACTTTTATCAAATTAAAAGTGGCTAAATAAATGAAACTTCAACCATACTGATTTATAAGCTTGAATCACTTGGAATATTAGGAGGCACCATGGCTGGATTTTGGCAGACAGTCGGAGGCCGATTACTCAGCATTCCGTTACTCGCATTGTTGGGCTTTGTGGTATTGGGTCTAATGGAGCTAAATACCCTTAACCAGAGTTTGATTAAGGGGAGGGAAGATCGTGTTGTGGCGATTATTGATAGTGGCCTGAGCGTCGTTAAACATTATCAAGCTCTGGAGCAAAGCGGTTCGTTAAGCACTGAACAGGCGCAGCAGCAGGCCATGGCGACCATTAAGGCCATTCGTTATGATGGCGCGGAATATATTTGGATTAACGATACCGGTCGGCCTATACCCAAAATGGTTATGCATCCAACGGTATCGGCTCTGGACGGTACCGTATTGGATCGGCCCAACTTTTATCACGCCACCTTAATGCGTAACCGTGATGGCAGCCAATAACAGCCCCTCAATAATGCTAACTTGTTCGTCAGTTTTGTTGACGTGATCACCCGTTATGGCAATGGCTTTGTTGAATACCAATGGCCTAAACCCATAAAAGGCGGGGGAGTAACCGAGGAGCGCTACGCTAAGTTGTCTTACGTGGCTAAGGATGATAAATGGGGTTGGGTGCTGGGCTCTGGTCTTTATATTGATGATGTTAAGGAGGCCTTTTGGGCGGTGGCTATCCGAGTTGGATTAGTTGTCGTGGTTATTATGGCGCTGACCATAGGTGTGTCGTTATTTATCCGTCGCTGGTTATTACAGGCACTCGGCGGAGAACTGGCGACAACAAAAGCACTGGTACAGCTGGTTGCAACAGGAGATTTTTCGGTGAACTTTGGCTTGAAAGCGGGAGATCACGATAGCCTGTTAGCGGCATTAAGTGGTCTTATCAAGCAATTACGCAATATTATCGGTCAACAGTCGTCGATGGCAGAGCAATTGGTCGAGCAATCTGAAGCGCTTGATCATACCAGCCAACAGACACAGCACATTTTACAAAATGTGATGGATCAAACTGCCCAAGTCGCCACCGCGGTGAATGAAATGACCTCGACCTGTGAGGACATGGCTCGCAGTGCGACTATGGCCGCTAAAGCGACAAGGGACGCCGACAATGAAGCTCAAAATGGGGTAATGTCCGTCGGGCAAACGATAACAGCGATTGATGCGCTTAAACTGAAACTGGAGCAAGTCTCTGATGTGATCGGGCAGTTATCTAAACGTGGTGATGAAATCGGCGCGGTCACCGATGTGATTGGTGCTATTGCGGAGCAGACCAATCTATTGGCTTTAAATGCTGCGATAGAAGCGGCACGAGCTGGCGAAATGGGGCGGGGTTTTGCGGTGGTGGCAGATGAAGTTCGCACCCTTGCTAGCCGCTCTCAAGCGTCAACTCAGGACATTAATAGGCGTATTCAAGGTATTCAGCAAGACTCAGTCAACGCTGTGCAATCAATGGCGCAAAGCCGAACCGAAACAGAACAGACAATTGCCTGTTCTCAACGGGCCAATGAGGCACTAACGCGTATTAACGCCGCGGTGTCGAGCATTACCGATGTGAATGACCAACTTGCTAGCGCAACAGAACAACTGGCCGTTGTGTCGGGGACGATTAATCAGAATATGGAAAATATTGCGCAGGCGGTAGAAAACACCAATATCAAATCTTCAGAATTATCGACTGCTAGCCATCAACTGCGGAAAATGGCTAATGAGATGAAAACATCTCTGAGTCGTTTTAGGTTATAAAGGGCTGATAACTATAAATGTTGATGGTGCTGCTAAGTTAATACTAGGTTTTACCTAGGCTGGAGTGAAAGGGGCGGGAACTGATGTTCAATTCCCGCCCGTATTACATGCTTATTTGCGGGTCATTTTATCCAAATAGCCCATGGCAAAAGCGGATAACACAAAGGTGATGTGGATTAACAGATACCACATGATTTTGTCGTTATCGATGTTCTTCACATCCATAAAGATTTTCAGCAGATGGATCGACGAAATCGCCACAATTGACGCCGCCACTTTGTTTTTCAGTGAGCCTGAATCTAATTTACCCAGCCAACTGAGCTTCTCACTGTCTTCACCCACATCCAGCTGCGAGACAAAATTCTCATAGCCAGAAAACATCACCATCACAATCAAGCCGCCCACGAGGGTGATATCAATTAAAGACAGGGTCACCAGCACCAGATCCACTTCGGTCATCGTAAAAATGATTGGCAGAATATGGAAGATTTCTTGGAAGAATTTAATGCCTAAGCCGAATAACACCAGACTTAGCCCCAAGTAGATCGGCGCCATAATCCAGCGTGATGCATACATGAGTCTTTCAAATATTTTTTCCATTTGGAGTAAACCCTTAGTGGTTAAAGCACAAAAATCGAATCTATGATGCTAAAACAATAACATACTGGGTTAACGCCGCGCTATCGGCCAATCGCAAAGGCGTGAGGTATATGCGGCTAAGCCCTAGATATGGCATAGCTGATTTGGTGTTGTGGCCTTACAGCCGAGGTGAATCAAAGTCGTGGGTCTTCAACCCACACCAGACCAAAAGGGGAAAAACGCCTGTTCCCCTTTTGGCTTATTTATAAAACATGGCCCGGTGTCCCTAGCGAAGTTACATGCATTGATTAGTGGCTTCGTGCTTATTCGAAAATCACTAACGCTTCCGATGGTACATCCCCTTGATGTTAAACAGAGAGTCCGAAAGCTATCTCGGCCTCCATGCCTCGCTCACGCGATTTTCTTCAACGCCCTTCAGCAACTTCGCAGGGGAAGGTGAACTTCTGTTGCCTTGGTGTTAGCTGTTAGTCCTAAAGATTTGTGCCTGCCTATCTTTCCCCTCTCCTGTTTTTTGAATGACATTTGTCATCCGTAATTGCTGACAACTCACACTGCCGTGATTTAGCGGATGCAGGGATACTTAAGCCATACCAACAAGGAGGCTTAATCATGCAACATCAATCACTGGATCAACAACTTATCGAATACCGCCAAAAACGTGCTTTAGCTATGCCCTTATCAGGCATGATTGTATGGACGCTATTGTTTATCTTGAGTTTTATTCTGCCAGCATCGCAAATGGTGATGGCAACATTTATCGGCACGGGTTCTATTGTCTATCTTGCTATGGGAGTCTCGCGTCTTACTGGTGAAAATATCTCCTTCAAGAAAAGCACTGATCGTAATTGGTTTGAGACTGTGTTTTTGGCTGCCATGGGGATGAGTTTTTTAACCTTTAGCATCAGTATTCCCTTTTTTATGGAAAACTATTTAGCCTTGCCCTTCGCCCTCGCCGTGCAAACAGGATTAATGTGGTTGGTTTTCGGCGTGTTAGCGGCGCAAAAGGTGGCGATTGTACATGCAATTGTGCGCACTGTGGCTTGCGTGGCTGCCTTTATGTTGTGGCCTGAGTTGAGTTTCCAGCTTCAACCTTTGATTGTGGTGGTATGTTATGGTTTTTCGATTCCACTCATGGAACGTCGTTGGAAGATTCAGCAAAATCTTTGTGTTGCAAGTTAGTCTTTCGGCCTTACGGCCGAGGTAGGTCAAAGTTGTGGGGGGAATCCCACACTTGTTTATGTGGATGTAAAGTCATTGCGGCCTTACGGCCGAAATAAATCAACGTCGTGGGGCTTCACCCCACCCCCGATAACAATGCTGGTTTGTTTAGCGTTTGAATTGGCAAGGTTATCGCTGTAAGTATGTGAGTCATTGCGGCCTTACGGCCGAGGTGAATCAAGGTCGCGGGGCTTCGCCCCCCTGATTTTTTAATAAAGAGTCGACCAAGAGGGGATCAACAGCAATCCCCTCTTGGATCTCCCTTGCCGCCCCCAACGGAGTTGAAAGCCCCTTGTGCTCATAGCCAAATTTGCTATCGCTTCCGAAGGATGCGTCCCTGCACCTGCGAAAGCTAGCTCGCCATCCATGGCGAGACTCACGCAATTTGCCTATTCGCCCTGCGGCAACTCCGAGGGGAGGTGAACTTCTGTGAACTCGGCGTTTGCTGTTAGTCTCAAAAGAGTTACGCCTTTCCCATATTTCCTAGTGTTGTTTACTATAATTTAAATTGACAAAAAAGATGTAAAAGTTGACAATTGTGTGTGTTTGTCAATTTTTAGGGGGGTATATGCGAGCAGTTACTAAGCGTACTGAAAAAATCAGAAGTCAAATCTTAAGAGATGTGATACGCCATCCCAATGATATTGCTTCACATATTTCCGATATTTTTGGGATTAGTCGGCAGGCGGCAAATAACCATTTAAAGACTTTGGTTGATACCGGTTGGTTGGTTGCTCATGGAACTACTCGCAATCGCACCTATACACTTGGTATAAAAAGAGAGAACAGTGTCTCAGTATCTTTAAAAGGTAACGTCTCTGAAAGTGATATTTTTTTTACTCACTTTGCAGCCATTGCTGAAGGTCTCAGTAAAAATGTAGGTGACATTGTTTTTTATGGTTTCACTGAGATGGTGAACAACGCGATTGATCATTCACAGGGTACTAGTTGCTATATTCACATGCTTAGAAATCAAGATGAAATAAAAATTAGTATTTTAGATAATGGTGAAGGGATTTTTCGGCGAATAAAACGCTTAAAAGACCTTCCAGATGAAAAACAAGCCATTTTAGAATTAGCTAAAGGGAAGCTTACTACAGACCCAAAAAATCACTCTGGGCAAGGTATTTTTTTTACATCAAGAATGTTTGATAAATTTGCAATTTCTTCAGGCGAATTGTATTTCAGCCATAACCACGAAAGTGAACTTGATGTATTAATGGATAGTGATGCCACTGGCGAAATGGATTATGGGACCTACGTTTCAATGAGTATTTCATTAAATTCAACGCGAACGGATACAGAGGTTTTTGAGAAATTCACAGCAGGTGAAGATAATGATTTTGCTTTTAATAAAACCATAATCCCCGTAGCATTAGCTAAATTTGGCAATGAACAACTGGTGTCGCGCAGTCAAGCAAAACGCTTGTTAACTCGTATTGAGCATTTCCAGTTTGTATATTTTGATTTCGCTGGTATTGATAGTATTGGTCAAGCATTTGCTGATGAAATATTTAGAGTTTATAAACTGCGTCACCCAGAGATTTCATTAAGCTATAGTAATGCAAATCAAGATGTAACTAATATGATTACACGTGCTATTGCATCTTAATGGGTGATGTTGTTCATAATTCTTTGTTCTCTCGATCTTGATTTACTTCGGCTATAAGGTTGCATGAAGAGAAAGCCACTGTGGTTAGTGGCTTTTATCATAAAAAAATCAAAGCTTAAGCGATTCGGCTTAGTCTAAATCAGGTTCTTCGCGCTCTTTATTTACGAGAATCCGAACCATGGTAGCTTAGGCAAGCATCCACTTCATTGGCGCTACCAAGGATAACCGCAACGCGTTGGTGAATTTGCGTTGGTTGAATATCCAGAATGGTTTCATAACCGGTAGAGGCTTTACCGCCAGCTTGCTCGACTAACAAGGCCATTGGGTTGGCTTCGTACATTAAACGCAGCTTGTATGGCTTTTTCGGATCTTTATTGTCGGTTGGATAAGTAAAGATACCGCCGCGAGAAAGTACGCGGTGTACGTCGCCCACCATGGCGGCAATCCAACGCATGTTAAAGGATTTTTCGCGCGGGCCAATTTTGCCTAGCAGTAAATCGGCGATATAGGTCTGCATTGGCGCTTCCCAAAAACGTTGGTTCGACATGTTAATGGCGAACTCTTGGGTGTCTGGGCTGATGCTCATGGCCGCGTTGGTCAGTAAAAATTCGTTGGTTTCTGGGTGCAGGGTAAAGAGTTGCACACCTTGGCCTGTGGTGAGGGCGAGCATGGTTGATGGGCCGTAGAGCACATAACCTGCGGCTAACTGATTGCGGCCAGATTGCAAAAAGCTCGTTTCAGTTAACTCGCCACCTGGAGCGGGCAGGACAGAGAAAATGGTGCCGACCAGCGAGTTGATATCAATATTCGATGAACCATCTAAAGGGTCGAAACACACCAGATATTGACCATTGGCGCTGACTTCAACCACATGATCTTCTTCCTCAGAGGCGAGGCCGCGCACTGTACCGTCGGCTTTTAATGCATCTTTGAGCATATCGTTGGTGATGATATCCAGTTTCTTCTGGGTTTCACCTTGGACGTTTTCCTGTTCGGTCGCGCCTAACACGCCGGCTAAGGCACCGTGACGCACGGCATGGCTGATGGCTTTGGAGGTGTCGGCTAAGGTCAAAATCAGTTGCGCGAGGGATTCGTTCACTGCCTTTGAGGTTAAGTGCTGGGCAAGAGTCTGCATGTTAGGTCCTTTAGGGGTTCAACATTGAGGTCAATTTCATTATTTGCCGCGAATAATAACTCAGTTAGTCGACAATTTCAGCGATGTTGCTGCGGGTTTTAATCAATTTAAGCCAAGAGGGTTATCCCTTTGTGCAAGACTGAGTGGGTTATCTTGAAAATTAAGCTAACTTAAGAAGTTTGCCTGCTAATTTGTATCTGTATATTGCCTGCGCTTTTTATTTAGGCTGTGCCTTGGCACAATGGCGGCAGTTTTTCATCGTCCATCAAGGGCGAATATGCTTCCAAGGAATAATAATGACTAAAAATGGGTTAGCTTCTTCCCTGCGCTCGGTGACATTGGGCGCCTCATCCCTACTGATAGCGAGTCAACTGGCCATGGTTTCTAGCACGATATTTACCCCCGCCTATGCACTTGAGGGCGGCACAACGCCGCTGACTATCGAGCGCATGAATGCGTCTCCAGCCTTGGCGGGTACGAGTCCCCGTGGATTAAAGTTATCCCCCGATGGCCAAAGGGTGACTTATCTGGCGGGACGTAAAGATAACCAAAACTTTTACGATCTCTGGCAAATGGATGTGAAGACGGGCGAATCTAGCCTGTTGCTGAATGCCGATAAGTTGGCGAGCAATGAACTGTCCGATGAAGAAAAGGCCCGCCGCGAGCGCCAACGTATTTATGGCGACGGCATTATGGAATATTTCTGGGCGGACGATAGCAAGGCACTGTTGATCCCCGCCTCGGGTAATCTGTATTACTTCTCCTTAGCAGATAACAGCGTCAGCCAACTGCCGATAGGCGAGGGCTTTGCCACCGATGCGCGCCTATCGCCCAAGGGGAATTTTGTGTCCTTCGTGCGGGATCAAAATTTGTATGTGCTTAATCTTGCAACGAAAAAGCTTGAGGCCATGACTACAGACGGTGGCGGCGCGATTAAAAATGCCATGGCGGAATTTGTCGCCCAAGAAGAAATGGACCGCATGACGGGTTACTGGTGGGCGCCCGATGAGTCAGCCATCGCCTTTACCCGTATCGATGAGTCTGGCGTTGAGTTAGTCACCCGCAACGAAATCTACGCCGATGGCATTAAGCTTACCGAGCAGCGTTATCCGGCGGCGGGTAAAAACAATGTCGAGATCCAACTGGGCGTTGTGACCCTTAATAATAAAGCCATCAATTGGGTCACCTTAAGCGATGATAAAAACAAGGATATTTATCTGCCTCGCGTCGATTGGTTGCCGGATAGCAAGCATTTATCCTTTCAATGGCAGAGCCGCGATCAACAAAAATTAGACCTGCAACTGGTGGCGCTCGATGCGCTGACCAAGCCGAAAACCTTAGTCAAAGAGCGCAGCGATGCTTGGGTGAATCTAAACAACGACCTGCACTTCTTAAAGCAACAGTCGGCCTTTATTTGGGCATCGGAGCGTGACGGCTTTAATCATCTGTATTTGTTTGACCTAAAAGGTAAGCTGAAGACGCAACTGACCGAGGGCAATTGGGCTGTCGATGAGCTGGAATATATTGATGAAACCGCAGGTTGGGTGTATTTCACCGGCCGTAAAGATACCCCCATCGAAAAGCATCTTTACCGTGTGCCGTTAGCGGGTGGCAAGGTTGAGCGCGTGAGCCGCGAGGCGGGGATGCACGATCCGGTATTTGCCGATAGTCAAAGCGTGTATCTTGATTATTTCAATAGCTTATCTCAGCCGCCGCAGATCAGTTTACACGGCGATAAGGGCCAACATTTGGCGTGGGTGGAGCAAAACCAAGTCAAAGTGGGTCATCCTCTGTATGACTATGCAGGCCTGTGGCAACTGCCTGAGTTTAAAGAGCTAAAAGCGGAAGACGGACAAGTCTTGCAAACGCGTCTCTTTAAACCCGTGCCCTTCGATGCGAGCAAAAAGTACCCCGTAGTCGTGCGCGTATATGGCGGCCCACATGCGCAATTGGTGACCAATAGCTGGAGTGAGCAGGATTACTTTACCCAATACTTAGTGCAGCAAGGTTATGTGGTATTTCAACTGGATAACCGTGGCAGTGCCCACAGAGGCACTCAGTTTGAGCAAGTTATTTACCGTCACTTGGGCGAAGCGGAAGTGAACGATCAAAAGGTTGGTGTCGATTACCTGCGCAGCTTGCCCTTTGTCGATAGCAACAACGTGGCGATTTATGGCCACAGTTACGGCGGTTATATGGCCTTGATGAGTTTATTTAAGGCGCCGGATTACTTTAAGGCGGCGATTTCGGGCGCGCCCGTCACCGATTGGCGCTTGTACGACACTCACTACACCGAGCGTTATCTCGCTCATCCCGCGAATAATGAGCAGGGTTACGAAGCCAGTAGCGTGTTCCCCTATGTGAAAAACTATCAGTCGGGGCTATTGATGTACCACGGTATGGCCGACGATAACGTGTTGTTTGAAAACAGTACTCGCGTTTATAAGGCGTTGCAGGACGAAGGCAAACTGTTCCAGATGATTGATTATCCTGGGTCTAAGCATTCGATGCGCGGTGAGAAAGTGCGTAATCACTTATACCGCTCGCTGGCGGATTTCCTCGATAGACAGCTTAAAAGCGGCAAATAACTCAGCGTTAGGTTGGCATTTATATCAGACTGGTATTTATGTCAGAGTGGCGTTTTTTAAAAGAGTGGGGCAACATCCCCACTCTTTTTTATTTTGTATGATTCTGAGTTAAGCCTATTTATTTAACAGTACGCTGCTTAGTTTAATCACAACACACTCAATACTTATCTGGCGCTCAATATTCCAGTTCACTGAGTTGTAATTTGGATTTCCAGTTTGCTTTAGCTAAAACCTTTTTTGCAGAGATAAAAAAACCAGATCCTAGGATCTGGTTTTTTATGGCGTTCAAACGGTAAGTTGAAGATTAGTCTTCTAAGTTACCGCAGAAACGGTAGCCTTCACCGTGAATGGTAGCGATGATTTCTGGCGTATCTGGCAAGCTTTCGAAGTGCTTACGAATACGACGGATAGTCACGTCAACAGTACGGTCGTGTGGCTTTAACTCACGGCCAGTCATCTTCATCAGTAGATCGGCACGAGTTAAGATTTTGCCTGGGTTTTCAACAAAGTGCAGCATAGCGCGGAATTCGCTACGTGGCAGTTTGTAAGATTCACCCTGTGGGCTGACGAGAGAACGGCTGTTGATCTCTAGGCTCCAATCGTTAAAACGATAGTATTCTACAGAGCTCTTTTCTTCGACTTCATTGCCTGCGCTATTAACACGAGTCAGAAGGTTGCGAGCACGAATCGTCAATTCACGAGGGTTGAACGGCTTGGTAATATAATCGTCCGCGCCAATTTCAAGTCCAAGGATTTTGTCGACTTCGTTGTCACGGCCTGTTAAGAAGATCAGACCGATGTTGTTGATTTCACGTAATTCACGTGCCAACAACAGACCGTTTTTACCTGGTAGGTTAATGTCCATAACCACGAGGTTAATTTTGTTTTCCTGCATAGCCTTATGCATTTCTGCGCCATCATTGGCCTCAGTTACCACATACCCTTCTGCCTCGAAAATACTTCTTAGCGTGTTACGGGTAACGGCTTCATCTTCAACGATCAGAATGTGCGGATTTTGCATATTAAGTACCTAAATTTTAACCAATATTCTAACCATAAGAATCACTTACATCGGATTCTTATATTCATAAAATGTTGATACTTCCACTTACTGCTCTGTGCTTCAAAGGGAAGATCTTCACGGCTACACGTCAGGATGTATATAAGTGAACGTTTAAAGTGTAATACGATAAAACGTAACCAGTATCAACTTCGATAAGCAATAGTTAAAAATAGTTCCTTAACTATTGTTTTTTTTAAAATGTTTAAATGATAAATCAAATGTAGAACACATTTTAAAAGATGTCTGGCCAGCATAAGGTGATTTCGCAGAGGAATCTAACAAACCCTTGTCAAGATTAAGCAAACTTAATGTTATCTGCTTAACTGGCCAATGACGACATTGTACTCGTTTTAGGCATTTGTTAACAAATGAAATGTTAACAAATTTCAGGCTGAGACGCTGATTTACCATGATATTTACTTTAGTCATTGATTAGTATAACTAATGTATTTTTAATTCTTGTGAGCCAGTTCACGCCTCTTTGGATTTTTTAGGCTCTCTGTTAAACTAGCGCGGGTTCATTTTTCGACTAGACTACCAATGGACAACATGACTCAAGATTTGTGGCAGCATTATCAAACGCCGTTGTTTTTGCTTACTCAAGCATTATCCTGTGATTTTTCCTTTGCTGTAATTACCGCCCATAATCCCGCTTCAACCCTCCTCACTCCCAGCCAAAACCGATTACTCGACCGCCAACTTCTACGTGAAATTGAATTATTAGGCAGTCCCTATCGTGCACTGATTGGGGCATCGCCAGATTTATCCCATATGGAGAAGAGCTGGGCCGTGTTTATTGATCGCAGCATGGCCTTGCAGTTGGGAAAAAAGTTTAATCAATACGCTATCTACATGGTGGAACAGGGCGAGGTGAGTTTAGTGCCTTGTACTTTAGCCGGGCAAACAGAGGTGTGTTTAGGTCGATTTAACGACTATGTGCGTTTGGTTTATGAGCTACCGGACTTGGTCACCTAACCGCGATTGACGCTTTTAATCGCTCCTCTGGCTAAGCTTTGCTGCTCTCACGGCAAGGCTAGTTTGTTTTTCTTCTTTGCTAGATCTGATTGATTTTTCCCTATTCTCATTTGGCATGAGTCGCAAACGTTTTAAATTCCCATTGTTTTTAAATGCGTTTATTGAATTTGTATATAGTGTGTGAAATTAGCATTGACTTCATTAGGGGTTTATTGCTACTTTTTTCGTCCCTTTCCGGCGGAAAGGAACAGAAGAGGAGCGTTAACTAGGTAGTCAGTCAGAGGAGCACAAACTCCAGCGATGATTGATGAGGGAGATTAACGCCGAGGCATAGATATGGTTGCTGCATGTTTATGTCGGTCGCTTAGGCTGAATCCTAACGATTGTCACCTGTAATTGGTGGAGAGCTTCTGGTGACGATTGCTGTTTCCCTTCTATTGGGGTGCGTATCATTGAGCACCAGGCTCTTCGAACGAAGTTAGTTCGGAGCGTAATCATGTTAGTTAATCAATATCTTATCCTAGTTTGTGCCGTGTCTTCTGCTTCTGCGGAGGTGCGCTAATGTCCCTTGTTGTCGCAAAATTTGGTGGTACTTCAGTCGCTGATTACGGTGCAATGAATCGCTGCGCCGATATCGTACTGAGCAATCCCGATTGCCGTTTAGTGGTGGTTAGCGCCTCCAGTGGCGTGACGAACCTGTTGGTTGAACTGACCCAAGAGTCAATAAACGACGATGGTCGCTTACAACGATTAAAGCAAATTGCGCAGATTCAATACGCTATCTTAGATAAACTGGGTCGCCCTAACGATGTTGCTGCCGCATTAGATAAGCTGTTAAGCCGTATGGCGGTATTAAGCGAAGCGCTGGCGTCCCAGCGCAGTAAGGCCACCATGGATGAGTTATTGTCCCTTGGCGAGCAGTGTTCGTCGGCATTATTTGCGGCGGTATTGCGGGAAAAAGGCGCTAACTCGAGTGCCTTTGATGTGCGCCGTGTGCTGCGAACCGACAGCCATTTTGGCCGCGCCGAGCCACAGGTTGAGCAAATTGCCTCTCTCTCTCGTGAGCATTTACTGCCGCTGTTATCTGAACAAGTGATTGTGACTCAAGGCTTTATTGGTTCAGATGAGGCGGGACAAACCACTACGCTTGGCCGTGGCGGTAGCGACTATTCTGCGGCACTGTTAGCCGAAGCCTTAAAAGCCTCTGCGGTTGAGATTTGGACCGATGTGGCCGGGATTTACACGACCGATCCGCGCCTCGCGCCAAACGCCCATCCGATTGCCGAAATCAGTTTTAACGAAGCCGCTGAAATGGCGACCTTCGGTGCCAAAGTATTACATCCTGCGACGATTCTTCCGGCCGTGCGCCAACAAATTCAAGTGTTTGTCGGTTCAAGCAAGGAGCCTGAAAGGGGTGGCACTTGGATCCGCCATCAGGTTGAAGATGCACCCGTGTTCCGCGCGGTGGCGCTGCGCCGCGACCAGACGCTACTCAATCTGCACAGCCTACAAATGCTGCATGCACAGGGCTTCTTGGCTGAAACCTTTGCCACATTGGCAAGACACAAGATCAGTGTGGATTTGATCACTACCTCCGAAGTTAACGTATCGCTCACTCTAGATAAAACCGGCTCCGATTCAAGCGGGCAAGGTTTATTAAGTGAAGCGTTGCTGCAAGAATTATCGCAACATTGCCGCGTGCGCGTGGAGGATGGTTTAGCATTGGTGGCGATTATCGGTAATCGTATCGCTACGACTGCGGGTATTTGTCGCCGCGTGTTTGAAGTGCTCGAACCCCATAATGTGCGGATGATCTGCCAAGGTGCCAGCCCGCATAACTTGTGTGTGTTAGTAGCCGAATCCGAAGCGGCACAAGTGGTTAAAGCGTTGCACGAAAATTTGTTTGAAGGCGTTTAGTATGTTGCCGACAACATCGTCTCTGCAAATTGGGGAGCTTGCCGCAGGGCAGGCTCTGACGCTGCCGATTTATCACTTCAAGCCAAGTGGTCACGTATCTGGCCCTAAAGTGTATATTCAGGCTAATGTCCATGGCGCTGAGGTGCAAGGCAATGCGGTGATTTATCAATTGATGAAACAGTTGGAAAATTGCCACATCTTAGGTGAGATTACCTTAGTGCCCTTGGCTAATCCGCTGGGGATTAATCAAAAAAGCGGTGAGTTTACATTGGGGCGTTTTGACCCTATCACTGGCGTAAACTGGAATCGTGAGTACTTAAATCACGCGATAGATTTACCCGCTTGGTACAGCGAGCATGCCGAGCTTAGCGATAGCGAACTTATTCAAGCATATCGCAGCACCTTGATTGAAGCTTGCCAGCAGCGGTTACGTAATGATTGGGGTGTGACCACGGGCCACAGATTGGCGGTTAGCTTACAGGCTATGGCCCATGCGGCGGATATAGTGCTCGATCTGCATACTGGGCCTAAATCCTGTAAACATTTGTATTGCCCTGAATATGATATTGCCGCGGCGCAGTTTTTCACGATTCCTTACACACTGGTGATCCCCAATAGTTTTGGTGGCGCAATGGATGAGGCGGCATTTTGTCCTTGGTGGCAATTGAGTGAAGTGGCAAAAGCGCAGGGGCGGGATCTCAATATCGCCGTTTCAGCTTTTACCTTGGAACTGGCGAGCCAAGAACGCATTTGCCTTGAGGATGCTTTAGTCGATGCTAAAGGCATTTTGGCCTATTTAAGCCATCGAGGGGTGATTGCCGAGCAAGTGGAACCCGTTAATATGCCGCGTTTTGGCTGTTATCTTAAGGATTACAAAAAGTACCATGCGCCTATGGCGGGCTTGGTGGAATATGTGGCGCCCGTGGGAGAGCCGCTTGCAGCGGGTGAGACCTTAGTCAATCTGCTGCGACTCGACTTATATGGCAGTGCGCAGGAGCTGACGGCACTCAGTTTGCCGCAGGATTGTGTGCCTATACTCCATTTTGCCTCGGCGTCGGTGCATCAAGGCACAGAGCTCTATAAAGTCATGACCAACCTGTTTGAATTGCCGTATTAACGGCAATCTGCAAAACAAAACGCCAATCTCGAGATTGGCGTTTTTTATTACAGTCTACAACCACTTAAAGCGATAGAAGAGCGCCATTTGCAGGGCAACCAGCGATATTAAAATGCCGCAGAAGGTCGCAAAAGCCCATGCGTTATCCGCACCGGGAATACCGCCGATATTGACCCCAAGCAAACCGGTTAAAAAGCCTAGAGGCAAGAAAATTGCCGAGACTAAGGATAAGAAATACAAGCGCTTGTTTAGCTGCTCCGATTGCTGGCTGAGTAATTCTTCCTGGGTCACATTGGCTCGGTCGCGCAGTGCATCTAAGTCTTCAATTGTGCGAATAAGCTTATCCGTGGTTTCGCGCATCTTAAGTTTTTCGGGCTCATTAAACAGCACAAATTGATCGGACAGCATCTTAGTGAAGGCTTCTTTCTGTGGGCCTAAATAGCGGCGCAAGGCTACGGTTTGTCGGCGTAGTTCGGCAATATCAGTACGTAAATCTTTAACATTGCCAGAAACAACTTGTTCTTCTAATTCTGAAAGTTGCTCCTCTAGCGTATCGATAAAATCGACTTTACGTGTAGTCAGTTTTTCACAAATGGCGAGGAGAAAATCTCCTGTGGTGGTGGGGCCTGTGCCTTCCATGATCAGTTCTGCCACATCTTTAACCGATTGCAACTCGCGATCACAGGTGGAAATAATGCGCTGTCTATCGGCGTAAATTCGCACGGCGACCATATCTTCAGGTGCTGAGTTTGGATTTAAGTTAATACCGCGCAGTGCCAGTAATACGCCTTCCCCTGCCAATACGGCTCGAGGGCGAGTATCTTGGGCGAGCAGGGCATCGGTTTCGACTTTATTAAGACCGCTGTTTAACACCCAATGGCGAGCCTTTTTGTGGCGATAACGTAGGTGTACCCAAATCAACCCGTCCTTAGGGTCCCAATTTTCAAGTTGTTCTGGGCTTAAGGTTGAGCCAGCTCGTGCGCCGCTAAGCACTATGCTATAGATAAATCCTTCGTGCATGTCACATTCCATCTCATGCTAAATCATCGGGTAAAGCTAACTGATTTTACAGTGGAAATGAAGCCTAGCGTCGTTTCCTCTCACAATAACCTCGGCGCTAGATGAGTAAATTGCTGGCCAAGCAACTTATGATGAAATAGATTAAAATTAGCCTTAGTTGTAATGTATTGAGAAGATAAAATGGAATATGAATTTCGGCGTAACAGTTTGACTGGCACGTATTTAGCCAGCTTTAGCATGGACCATGAGGTACTGGGCCAATGGTTTTCAGAAGAGTTGGGGCCTGAGTTAGCCAAAATTCAGCAAGTGCTCGATATTATCAAAGAAATTCAAACAGGTAAGCGAGTTTCTTGGCGTTTTATCGGCAAAGATATTACCTTAGATCTGGATGAGGAGCAGGCACGAATTTACGCTAATGCTTTAGGATTTGAGCAGGATTATGAACTCGAAGAGGCGATGTCCCTCTATGATGCTGAATCTGAGGCTTACTGTGGGCTAGAAGATTTAGAAGAAGCGCTACTTAGTTGGTATGAATTTGTGCAAAAAGGACTATAACCGCTCGCTGTGAATATCAACTAATAATAAAGGCAATCTATTGATTGCCTTTATTATTTAATGGAGTAAGCCTATCACTTATCCAATATCAATTGTTCAAATATCTTACCGCCATTTCGGTTCTCGACTTGGCATTAGCTTTACGCAACAGGTTTTTGACATGCACTTTCACAGTGCCTTCACTGATGTGTAAATGCTCTGAAATCATACGATTACTTAATCCTTCCGCCAGTTGTTGCAGGATCTGTAGCTCCCTTGGGGTGAGGCTTGAAATCCATTCTTGTTCATCGGCGGCATTTTTGAGTTCATAGAGATATTCTTCAACTTCTTCGCTGATCACTCTGTGGCCTGACATGGCATTTTTGAGTTTATCGAGCAGCAAATCTGGCTCGGTATCTTTGAGTAAGTAACCGTCAGCTCCCGCACGTAATAGGCGAATAACATCTTGTTTGGCATCTGAAACTGTTAGGATCACGATTCGTGAAGTCACGCCTTCTTGGCGCATGGCATTGAGGGTATCGAGGCCAGTCATTCCCTTCATATTGAGATCGAGCAAGACGATGTCAGGTTCATCAGTTACTACGGCGCTTAAAGCATCTAAACCACTACCCACTTCACCGAAGAGGTTAAAGTCTGGATCTGAGGCGATCAATTGGCAGATACCTTTACGTAAGAGAGGGTGATCATCGACCACCAGAACAGAATAAGGTTTACCCATGTGTAGGCTCCTGTTGAGAAGGGAAGATTAAAGTGACTTTGGTGCCCTGTGATAAATTGGATGTGCTATGGGATTCAAGGGGCGAGTCTGGATTTTCTGGCTCTAGCTGTCCAGTGATTCCTTTGCGACTAGTTTGCGGATCATTGCTGCTAAATACAACCGTGCCGCCTAATTTGCTGGCACGTTCATGCATGATGCCTATGCCGAAGTGCTGATCCCGTTCTTTAATATGGCCAATGCCTACACCATCATCACTTACACTGATATTAACCATACCATGCTCATCTTTATAACAGCGGATATTGATATGGCTAGCACGGGCATGTTTGATGGCGTTGAGTGTTGCTTCTCGGGTGATCTGCAAAATATGGATATGTTGTTTCGCCTCAAGCCATTGAGGGGAAAGCTTATAATCGAGGTGGATCTTGATATCGGTTTTTGCTCTGAGCTGCTCAAGCATTGCTTCCATCGCATTCTTCAGATTGGGCTCCTTAATGGTTAATCTGAAGGTGGATAGTAACTCTCGGAGTTGTACATAGGCTGTACTAACCCCTTCGTTGATCTCTGTGAGTTGTCCCTCAATGGTAGGATTGCGGCAGCTAAGATCTAAATTTTTGCGCAGCAAGCTAATTTGGATTTTTAGGAAAGAAAGCACTTGCCCGAGTGAATCATGTAATTCCCTTGCGATAACACCACGTTCTTCCATTAGGGCTAGCTGTTGTCTTTGTTCGGTAGCGTTATGAATAACGATGGAGCGAGTAAGCATAATGGCAAAGTTTTTAAACAACGGAGTATTAATATCTTGGGTTGAGATAAGCTCTAAATAACCTAAATCAGCCTGCTCAAATTGTAGCGGAAAGCGGATGTTGTTGTGAGCGCCTTCTGGCCAGCCACCATCGGCTTCTACGACTTCGAGCTCCTGCTCAGGGTATTGGATAATCAGCCTCAAATACTCGATCGACTCATAATCTTTTAGCTGATTTAATGCTGCTTTGAGGGCCTTATAGTCCAGCTTATTGGCATTAAGTGTTAACAGAGTATCGTATAAAAAGGCCAATTCATTATTCGCCCGTGTCAGTGCTAAGGTTTTTTCGGCCACTTGTGACTCTAAGTTACCGTAGAGTGTGGCTAGCTCTCGCGCGGTTTTTTGCAGTGCATCGGTCAGAGCCGTGAGTTCAATATATTCGGTTTCGGGCATTTCGATCTCAAAGTTACCCTTAGAAATCGTATTGGCGGACTCCATCAATTGTTGCAAGGGTACAACGACTTTTCGTTTAGTAAAGCGCACCGCTAAAAAGGCGATAACCAGCATCAGCCCAAGCCCAAAAATTTGGCTCGCCGCGAGAAGGCGCAACTTAAAAGCGGCATGATGCTCCATCTCCAATACCAATAAATCAATAGTATCGACAAAGTCCTTGAGTGAGGCGGCGTAGTCGCGGGAGTTTTCCTGCTCGATGTAATATTTCATCACTAGCCACTTATCGATAACAAGTTGATATTGCTCGGCGATTCTTTTCTGACTGAGCCAGCCTGTGGAGGGTTGTAGTGCCTCAGAATGCAGCGTATTTTCAAATTCAGTGATTTTTTCTTGGGCAGCTTCACTGCCTGAGTTGGCGTAGAACATCAGCCGGTAGCTTTGCATCCGCAGTGAACCAGAGGCGTTGATGGCTTTTGCATCCCCTAGGCTGTAAGACAAATTGATGATTGCGAAGATCGCTAGGCTGCTAGAAAGCAAAATCAGTACTAACATTAAACCCAGAATTTTTGAGGTAAGGCTTCCTCGTTTCATATGTCTAATACCTACCTTGTGACGCTTGAGCTAATGTTACTTTAGCCGTGTTTTTACATTAGAAAATAATGTATTACATTAACAAAAACATAAAAGTGTGAACAACAACACTATTACATTTTGATCTAGCGCAAATTTCGTTTCAGATACCCCCTAAGAGGTATATTTTTAGCAGTATTTAGCTACTAACTTTGACCCTGGAGATGTCGTGACTCACTAAAATAATGCAACACGGAGATGAGATGATGAAGAAGATGACAGGTAAGTCCTTTGCACTGAGTGCATTGGTTGCCGCCAGCTTCATGGCGGCGAGTGCGATGGCGAGTGATAAAACTGAGCCTCGCAATGAAGTTTATAAAGATAAATTTAAAAATCAATATAATAGCTGGCATGACACTGCAAAGAGTGAAGAGCTCGTTGATGCGTTAGCACAGGACCCGAATATGGTTATTCTGTGGGCGGGCTATGGTTTTGCTAAAGATTACAACGCACCTCGCGGCCATATGTATGCTGTGACTGATGTGCGTAATACTCTGCGTACAGGCGCTCCAGCCAATGCGGAAGATGGCCCAATGCCAATGGCCTGTTGGAGCTGTAAGAGCCCAGACGTACCTCGCTTAATCGAAGAGCAAGGTGAAGATGGTTACTTCAAAGGTAAATGGGCCAAAGGTGGTCCAGAAGTGACCAATACTATTGGCTGTGGCGATTGCCATGAAAAAGGCTCTCCCAAATTACGTATTTCTCGTCCTTATGTTGACCGTGCTATGGAGGCTATTGGCACTCCATTTGATAAAGCATCCAAGAAAGACAAGCAATCAATGGTTTGCGGTCAGTGTCACGTTGAATACTATTTCGAGAAGAAAGACGACCGTAAAGGTTTCGTGAAATTCCCTTGGGATATGGGCGTAACTGTTGAGCAAATGGAAGTTTACTATGATGGTATTGAGTTCTCTGATTGGACTCATGCACTGTCTAAAACACCAATGTTAAAAGCACAGCACCCTGAGTACGAAACTTGGAAGATGGGTATTCATGGTAAAAATAATGTCAGTTGCGTTGACTGCCATATGCCTAAAGTGACTAGCCCTGAAGGTAAGAAGTTCACTGACCATAAAGTCGGTAACCCATTCGATCGTTTCGAAGAAACCTGTGCAACTTGCCATAGCCAAACGAAAGAATTCTTAGTGGGTGTCACTAATGAGCGCAAAGCTAAAGTTAAAGAAATGAAACTTAAAGCGGAAGAGCAATTAGTGAAGGCGCACTTCGAAGCTGCTAAAGCATGGGAATTAGGTGCTACTGAAGCTGAAATGAAGCCAATTTTGACTGACATCCGCCACGCTCAATGGCGCTGGGATTTAGCCATTGCTTCGCACGGTGTTGCCGCTCACGCTCCTGAAGAAGCGCTACGAGTGTTGGGTACATCTGTTAATAAAGCCGCTGATGCTCGTGTTAAGTTAGCACAGTTGTTAGCGAAAAAAGGTTTAACAGATCCTGTCGCTATCCCTGATATTTCGACTAAGGCGAAAGCTCAGGCGGTATTGGGTATGGACATGGAAAAACTGAATGCAGAGAAAGAAGCATTCAAAAAAGACATGTTACCTAAGTGGGATGCCGAAGCGAAAAAACGCGAAGCGACTTACAAATAATTATTGTTGAATATGAGCTAACCCCTCATAGTAAAGCCCCCGCAATCGAGGTTGCGGGGGCTTTTTATTAGCGATTTTGCTCAGCCATAATTTCTTATGAGTGCTCAATTGGTAATCTCATTTCGTTATCTTTAATGGCCCTGTTGGACGTTGAATGAAGCTTGCTCTAACGGTTTGTCTATCACTATCCCGCAGTAAAGTCCGTGACCTAACTATTCGTTGTCCTTAGGTTTGTTGCCAGTTTTCCAGCAATGTTGGTGACGCCCTGATTTACTCCTATCGATTGTTGTATCTGTAAATAACCGACTTTTTGAGAAAGTTGGAGTACGAAGTTTTAGGGCATGGGAGGCTCATCCATTAAGCACATGGTTATTGATTCACTATAATCATTTTATCCCTTAGCTGTTTTTAATCAGCGTTCAACCTGTGGAGTTGTAAGGTTTTTGTTATTTTTTCGGTAAAATGTCTTAAGCTTTTGATAAGAATTTCTCCTTATCCTCGAAGCTATGATTTTGGTGATTGGATAAATAAGTGCATCAGAATATTAAAAGCAATGTTAGGACGACATTTCTTCAGTTTGCAAAGGGATATTTGTTTGTTCCATGGCTCGTATTTACGGTAATTATTTTGGGGCTTGAATGGACTCATGCTGATATGCGCTTTGCCAGCCTATTATTCAATTGGCAGGGAGGTGTCAGTTCATGGCCTTTACGAGGGCATTGGCTTACCGAAAGTATCTTGCATGTGACAGGACGTAATCTGGTGATTTTGTTCGCCATAGCGGTTGTTGCTTGCATTGGCCTAAGCTTTCGACTTGAGACGTTGCGTGTTTATCGTAAAGGTTTTATCTATTTATTCTGTAGTGTTCTTGCTAGCGTGTTGTTGGTTCGATTAGGTAAGAGTTTCACTCACATGACTTGCCCTTGGGATGTCATTGAATTTGGCGGGCGTATGATGCATAGCTCTCTGTTTGCGCGCTTACCAGAAGGGGTGGAGTTTGGTCAGTGTTTTCCTGGAGGGCATTCAAGTGGCGGTTTTGCATGGGTGGCGAGTTATTTTGTGCTTAAGGAATACAATCCCCGTTACGCAAAGTTTGGCTTACTCTTTGGGATTGGATTAGGGGCTATTTTTGGTTTTGCCCAAGAACTGCGCGGTGCTCATTTTTTAAGTCATGACTTATGGAGTTTGGCGATTGCGTGGACCTCAGCAAGCCTGCTTTATTATAGTTTTTTCCTACGTGTTCCGAAGGTTAAAAACAGTAACGTCGCGAACAAAGTCAGCCTTATCGATACTAAAGTTTTCGAAAAAGGCATCTCTAAGTGATTATATGGGTTAACTTTTCAATTAGAACCTAAATTGAAAACGGATATCTCCATGGCGCAGACGTAAACTTTCGTCCAGAAGATGGTTCTTCTCATTCAATAAAATATTTTTTTGCCTTAGTAATTCGGCTTTGTCGGTGAGATTATTTAGTTTGTTATTGATACTGCTAATCTCGCTGTCAATAGCATTTAAGCGATCGGCTATTTCTGCTAAACGTTTATTAATCAGATATTGTTCATGTCCTTGATTGTAGCGTTCAACAAATTGATTGTTATTACAGACGCCGTAGTAATATTCTCCCGCCAAACCAATACGGTAACCATTTTCTGGCAAGCAATAACTCATTAATCCTTGTTGATATCCTTGCTGCCATTGCGTCGCATCAACCTTGAGATTAAATTCACGGCAGTCCTGTTGATATTGGTTGAGCCTACTCGCAGCAGCACCGCGGTTACCATCGGCTAAGCCAGTGGCGTACCAGTCATTATCACGGCATTCTTCGAGTGAAAGACTCGTGCATTGAGTGAGGGAGAGGGCTGTCAGAGCGAATGCAAAGTTTAGGTATCGCATTTTATTATCAAAAGAGTTCCAAAAGTGGCATCAGCATAAAGCTTAGTACTGAGGAGATCTAGCGCTATATTTCGCCCTTTGTGCGGTTATTTAGCAGCACCAAGCTGGCTTGGTTACCCTACTTTATCACAACATACTCGGTGGATAGTGCTAACGGGTTGAGTTTGTGATAATTTAATACTTTCAATAGCTTGGGGTAACACTTTGGCGATATCCCCTCATTTTTGCTCAAAATAGGCATTGATACCCCATAACAAACGTGGAAAACCATTTTAAGATTATTCTGAAGGTAGTTAATGCTTGGGTAACGGCTTAAAGCCGCCGTCACTTACGGCAGAGTGATCTCGTTGTGTGTTTAATGGTTGTGGGATTTAACATGTTGCTGATGAAGCGAGCAAGTATTTGTTTGGGGCAATCAAGGAGATAATGTGCCGTTCTCTGCAAATGTATTGGCTTTAAATCCACCATTTTTTGCTCTTGTGTTCCTACGCTAGGTGCTTTAGTTTTTACTGAAGTCGGGTATGCTTACCCTCATTTTGTTATTCATTATTGGTAGAAGGCTGCTTTATATATGAAGATTTGCCCGGCACATTCCATCTTAGGCCTAACTAAGGTATAAGGTCGGTATGAAAACTCCTAAACGAATCCAACCACTGGTTGATGAAGGACTGGTTGATGAAGTCATCAGCCAGTTAATGAGCGGTAAAGAAGCTACTGTGTACGTTGTGCGCTGTGGTGAAGATATTCGCTGCGCTAAAGTTTACAAGGAAGCGGACAAACGTAGTTTTAAGCAGGCGGTGGTTTACCAAGAGGGGCGCAAAGTCCGAAATAGCCGTCGCGCTCGCGCAATGGAAAAAGGCTCTAAATTTGGCCGTGAGCAAATGGAAGAAGTCTGGCAAAACGCTGAGGTAGATGCATTGTTTCGCTTGGCTGATGCCGGAGTGCGAGTACCAACCCCTTACGGTTGCTACGATGGTGTGTTACTCATGGAATTAGTCACCGATAGTGAAGGTCATGTTGCGCCTCGCCTTAATGATGTCAGCCTTAGCGCTGAGAAAGCTATACATGACCACGCTTTAGTGATGACTTATGTCAAGCGTATGCTTTGCGCAGGCTTAGTGCATGGTGACTTGTCCGAATTTAATGTCCTAGTCGATGATCAAGGCCCTGTCATTATTGATTTACCCCAAGCGGTAGATGCGGCAGCGAATAATCATGCTAAATGGATGTTGGAGCGGGATGTCAATAACATGACGCAATATTATGGCCAGTACGCACCTGAATTGCTCAAGACTCAATACGCGAAAGAAATGTGGGCCTTATTTGAGGCGGGTCAGTTAAAGCCTGATACGCAGTTAACAGGTCATTTTACTGAAGTATTAGTCGATGCCGACGTCAGTTCTGTTTTGGATGAAATTCAAGCTGCCTATGAAGAGGCTCAGGAGCGCAAGCAGCGACTTCAAGAAGCCAATGAAGATTATTAGTAGAATATTCTTCAATAAAATAGACGCCTTATGAGCGTCTTTTTTATTGGGATTAATTGCCTGGTGCGAGTGTTAAAGCCTGTGGCATTGCCATCCTTGGCACAGGCGTTATGCCCCTTCCTTTCCATTGAACCACTCAATAAAAGGACAAGACCAAAGGGAGAAATATGTTGATGGGCCACACAGAGCACTATCGACATATTAATCTTTGGGGGAGACAACTCCCTCGAGCCTTGCCGAAACCTTCCCAATAACACAGCCATCCGTGGCGCGCTATCCTAGTCTAGCGCTGGATCGTCATTGATCCGTGAATAAAAGGACAAGACCCGAGAGGGTAATATGTTCATGACTTGGGGGAGCACAATTCACATATTTGATCTTTGGGGGAGATAGCTCCCTCTAAAGCCTTGTCAAAACCTGCCTCTTTTTCTCTTGCAACACTTTGAGTGTTAAGTTGACAGAGTCGGACAGTAAACAGCACAGTTATTATTGTTATTTTGTACGATTTATATCTTAGGTCGTTGGGGAGCGATAATAGATACCCATCCGACTCTGTCTAAACTGTTATTTATTGCTAATCCAATTAATTGGATGACAAGGCCGGACGTAAAAGGGCGCTGTTATTATTGTTTTTAGCACAACTTTCATATCGCGTTAGACCTACAGGGCAATATGCAATGGGGTCCGGCCTTGTCTATAAGGGCACTGGGCGAGGTTACCTCAACCTATATCGTGCGTAATTCACTGTTTAGCTGCTTAATACGTTTCTGCAGCTGGGCAATTTCATTTATTAAGGCGCATTCACGTTGCTGCGGCTGTTGCTCACTTTCCCTTACCCACTGGTAAACCGCTTTAGCCGAGAGACCATACTGTCGTGCGACATCAGAAAGTAATCTGCCTTTGACTTTTACTTCAAAAATAACGTCAGGTTTAAGATTATGATTGACGATTCCCATGGCCTATCCCTTTTCACTTTATGCTATCTGTATACGCTTTAACGGGTTCTTTGGGGGTATTCCTTCATGACTATTGGCGCTGCTCTATATCCCACTGACTATGTCCTATATGGCGCAGGGACAACCATTCGTGGTGACAATGACTAATAAGTTTCATCAGATGTTTCATCTCTTCCTCCTCAATCCACTTAGGGATTGTGCTTCGATTAACATGCCTCACAACGGGCACTTAGATTAACGTCCATTGATGTCAAACAACTTACTTAGGTATCGAGTGAGTTACGCTTGGGGTCTCTACTCTTCTACCTATTTATTAGTATGTAAAATCCGTGCCAATTTTTTAATATATAAATTAATGTTTAAAATCAATTGATTGAGTTTGTGTTTCAAACGGTTGGTTTTAGAAGTTATGTCAGAAACGGTGCAGCATGCACTATTTCAGTGCTTTTACTCTAAATGTTGCATGAATAAGCCAAAGATGTTTTTGTTTGGTGTTTTTTGCGATTAAATTACTCATAAACTGAGCAAAGAAACGATTAAAGATTGTCTCGAAAGAGAATGCTTATATACTGCGATTTTTTCATGGTGTTTTTGGCGATTTACCACGCCCTTTGCCTTTCAAAGGCAAATCTCATCAATCATGTTATGAGGTCATAATGATGAAGCCTTCTCTGATTAAATCATTGCCAGCATCTAAGCTTGCTATTGTGGTTATGGCTAGCGCCTTGATTGCGTCAGGCTGTTCGACTGTCAACCCCTATACCAACGAACAACAAACGGCAAAAGCGACTACGGGGGCGCTAATTGGTGCAGTTGCTGGAGCTGCCGTTGGTGTAGCCTCGTCAAGTAAGAGTGACCGCGGTAAAGGAGCTTTAATTGGTGCAGCCTCTGGCGCCGCCTTAGGAGGTGGTATTGGCTACTATATGGACGTACAAGAAACCAAATTACGCCAACAACTCGCTTCCACGGGAGTTAGCGTAACTCGCAGTGGTGACAATATTATTCTTAATATGCCAAATGAAGTGACTTTTGGTGTGGATCAAACCGAGCTGAGTGAGGGTGCTAAGCGGGTACTGAACTCTGTTGCGCTGGTGGCGAAGGAGTATAGTAAGACCCAACTTAACGTGTTGGGTTATACCGACAGCAGCGGCTCAGATTCATACAATTTACGTTTATCGCAGGTACGAGCCAGCGAAGTAGGGAACTACTTGATGAGTAAAGGCGTGGCTTCCGCTCGCGTAAAGTCTAAGGGAATGGGTGAATCGAGTCCAATCGCATCCAATGCTAGTGCCGAGGGACGCGCGCAAAACCGTCGTGTGGAGATAGTGTTGACCCCAACGGGTCAATAATCATTCATCAAGGTTAAAGTCGCCTGCGGGCGACTTTTTATTTTATCGTAAGGGACAAATTGTCCTTCCGTTGTCTATCTTCAGTGATCTTGTCCGCAATCATCTCTATTGGGGCTTATCAGGCGAGTATTCGACTTGATCCTGCCGGTATTTTCCCGTTTTGTATGTAGTTAGTTAAATTAGGATAACTATTTCGCAGAGCCAAAGGAGAGCAATTATGGCAAAACAGGGCTTAGTACTGGCATTCAGTTTAGGGACTACAGTGATGGCAGGGATGGTACAAGGTGCGCCAATAGACACTGAGGCGACAGCCCCTATTGAACTAAGAGCCGCGGGCAGTTTAAAGGCGGCGATGAACGATATTATTGCGGCTTACCAAGCGAAATCCCAAGCTAATGTGGCAGCGCAGTATGCGCCTTCGGGTTTATTGCTTAAGCGGATCCAAGAGGGGGAGCGGGTTGATATTTTTGCCTCGGCGAATATGAAACACCCGCAGGCCTTAGTCGATGCGGGAGTGGGTCAACAGGTGCAAATGTTTGCCCGTAACCAGCTCTGCGCCATTGCTCAAGCGGAAGTGCCACTCACTAGCGCGAACTTATTAGATACCCTGCTCGCGCCGCAAACTAAACTCGGGACTTCGACGCCAAAAGCCGATCCCGCTGGCGACTACGCTTGGGCAGTCTTTGCGAAAGCCGAGGCCTTAAAAGCTAATGCGAAAACTATATTAGAAACCAAAGCCATGCAGCTAACGGGTGGGCCTGAGAGTGCTAAACCGCCCAAGGATCGTAATCCCTATGCTTGGGTGATGGAAAATAAGCAGGCGGATGTGTTCTTAACCTATTGCACCAATGCGGTGCTGGCACAAAAAGAAGTGCCTAGCCTTAAGATTGTCGATTTACCGCCAGAGTTAGCCGTTGGTGCCGACTATGGCCTATTGGTGTTAAAGGATGCCAATAGTGCAGCCGCACCTCTGGCCGAGTTTATTTTATCCCCAGAGGGACAGGCTATTTTGAGCAGTTATGGTTTTCAGCCGCCTAAAAAATAATGTCTAATGGACTCATTAAAAATGGCGCTAAATGCGCCATTTTTGTTGCTCGCTTTAGCAAGGCTTAGGCCAGTGCTAGTGCTAGTGCATTAAATACAACGTCGCTAATCCGAGAAAGGCAAACAGACCTATCACATCGGTGACTGTGGTGAGCACCATACCGCCCGCCAACGCCGGATCTACTTTTAAGCGCTTTAAGATCAGCGGAATACTGGCGCCTGCTAGTCCTGCGACTGTCATATTGATGAGCATTGCACCGCCAATCAGGCTGGCAAGCGCCATATCATCTTTCCAAACTAATACCGCGATAAACACTAACATCGACCACATTAAGCCATTCAAAAAGCCAATAGCTAGCTCTTTGCCTATCAGCCAGCGGGCATTACTTTGGCCAATATGGCCTAGGGCAATCCCGCGGATCACTAGGGCCAAGGTTTGGTTCCCTGCGACGCCGCCCATGCTCGGTACAATCGTCATTAAAATCGCAATCGTGGCAAACTGTTCAATAGTGCCCTCAAACATATTGCTGACAGAGGCCGCCAGCAGAGCCGCAAATAGGTTGATAGTGAGCCAGAGCGAACGGCGGAAGGTACTTTTGAGTACTGGGGCGAAGGTGTCTTCATCATCGTCCATCCCCGCCATTCCCATCATAGAGTGCTCGGCGTCTTCACGGATAACATCCACCACGTCATCGATGGTGATCCGGCCGAGCAACTTGCCCTCACTATCGACCACGGGCGCTGACACCCAGTCATGGCGCTCGAACAGTTGCGCCACTTCACTGTCGGACATGCCCACGGGAATGCTCTCGATATCGGTATCGATAATGCTGCTGATATGAGTATTGGGATCGCAGGTGAGCAGATCCGCAAGTTTGACCCCACCAAGCACGCGATCGTGTTTATCCACCACGTATAAAGTATCGGTAGTGTCGGGCAGGTTGCCCCGTTGGCGCAAATAACGCAGTACCACATCGATATTGACATCGGGTCTTAAGGTTACTGTGTCGGTGTTCATTAAGCTGCCTGCGGTCTCATCGGGATAAGAGAGCGCCTGCTCGACTCGCTGGCGGTTTTGCAGACTCATCGACTGTAATACTTGTTTATACACAGTATCTGGCAGGCTTCGCAGAATATAAGCCAGATCGTCCGTATCCATGCTGGCTGTAGCCTTGGCGACTCGCTCTGGACTCATGGTGCTGATCAGCGGGTCTTTTAACTCTTCGCTGAGTTCATCGAGAATATCCCCGAGCTGATCTTGATCGACGAGTTGCCATAACACCTGCCGAGCTTTGGGAGGTGACGATTCTAAAATCAATGCGATATCTGACGGCGCCATATTTTGTAGCATTTGCCTGACATGCACAAACATACCACTGTTGAGGGCTTGACTCAGTTGGTCGAGACGGTGTTCGGCTTGTAAACTGTCTGAGGCTTCTACAGGCATGTTTCCTCCATGGCGGCGGTGGATGGGTTGGCGTTTAGCTATTGAGGACTTAAGCCAAAGCGCAGCAGTACATTGTAATTTAGCGCACGGGAGGGCGTCGAGTCACAAATGTGTTTTACTGGTATAAGGTGCTGAAATCAAAACCAAACAGGATACTGAATACCGGCAGGGATCATCGAGATGATACCATTAGCAGGCTTCGTCAAACTTAGCGTCGATAAGGGCACAAATGGCATTAAGTGCAGGCTCGGCATCCGGGCCTTCGGCGATGAGGGTGATGGTTTTACCCATGCCCGTCTCGAGCATGAGTAGACCCAATACACTGGCGGCAGAGGCCTGTTTTTCACCTTGGATCAGCGTAATGCTGGCATCAAACTCAGAGGCCAATACCACGAGCTTTGTGGCGGCACGGGCATGTAAGCCGAGTTTATTGCAGATGGTGACTTGGCGCTCAAGTTTTGGCATGGCTCAACTCTCGATGGCGCGCATTGACTTTATGTTTGCCATTACTAAAACGTTTAGCTAGTTGCTCGGCTACATAGACTGAGCGGTGTTGGCCACCTGTGCAACCAATCGCAATCGTCAGATAGCTACGATTATTGCGCTCTAAATGCGGCAACCAGGTTTCGAGCAAATTCTCGATTTGCCAGATGAACTTATTCACCAGTGGCTGGCGATTTAAAAACTCCGCTACGGGTTCATCTAAACCGGTGAGAGGTCTAAGCTCCGGTTCCCAATGGGGATTTGGCAAAAAGCGCACATCAAACATAAAGTCAGCTTCGGTCGGCATACCATGCTTAAAACCGAAGGACTCGAAGTTGATCACCAGTTCCTTATCGACACTGCCAAGGAGTATTTGCCGCACTTGGTCGCTGAGTTCATAGATATTCAGATTAGAGGTATCTATATAGTGATCCATCTGCTGTGACAGCGGCTCGAGCAATTTGCCTTCAAGCTTGATGGCTTCTTGCAGTGACACTCGGCTCTTAGATAAGGGATGTAAGCGCCGCGTTTCACTGTAGCGTTTGAGCAACACTTTATCGCTGGAGTTTAAGAAGAAGCTGGTGAGTTCAGTGCCCGTAGGCAGGCTGGCAAGCTGTTTAACCAGCACTTTGTCTTGCTCTGGTAAATTGCGCACGTCAACACTGATAGCAACGAGATCGTTACTGCCTTTGAGCTGTTCAAGCAAACTGCCAATCAAAGGCAAAGGCAAATTATCGACACAATAGTAGCCGAGATCTTCAAGCACTCTAAGTGCGACCGATTTGCCTGAGCCTGAACGCCCTGACACTATGACCAGTTTCATCCAATGATTACCTGATAGAGTTCCGTTTCATCATGCGTCTTGCGCAATTGTTTTAATATTTGCTTGTCACTGAGCTTTTCAGCCATGCATGACAAGGTACTTAGGTGCTGCTGACATTGGTCGGCAGGCACGAGTAGTGCAAATAAAATATCGACGGGTTGTTTATCGATAGCATCAAAGGCTATCGGCTCCTCACATTTTATCAATATCGCTATGGGTTGTGTTATATCGGTTAATCGACCATGTGGAATGGCGATACCGTTACCTATACCTGTGCTACCCATCTTTTCGCGCGCCACGAGGCTTTCGAAGATCTCTTGAGATGAGAGGGTGGGGTACTGGGCAGCGGCTAAGTCGCTGATGAGTTCCAGTACCTTTTTCTTACTGCCCGGAGTGGCGCAGGTTGTGCACTCCGGCCGCAGTATGGTACGAAGTTCCATTGCTAGTGTTTTGTTAACTTCTCTTTGTGTTTAATAACCTGACGATCAAGTTTATCAATCAGGACGTCTATGGCAGCATACATATCTGCATGCTCTGAAGTCGCGAAGACTTCACCACCGGTGAGGTTGATTCTCGCTTCGGCAATCTGTTGCATTTTCTCAACATTGAGCACAACGTGCACATTATTGATCTGTTCGAAATGACGTTCAAGTTTTGAAAACTTTTCCTCAACATATGCCCGTAACGATTCAGTAATCTCGATATGGTGTCCACTTAGGTTTATTTGCATAGAAACGTCCTCCGATACTCACAATAGGCTATAAACTTTTACGCTGATTGGAAGGGGGAATAAGCATCGCTTCTCGGTACTTCGCAATGGTTCTGCGCGCAACGTTAATTCCCTGTTCTGCCAGAAGTTGAGCCATCTTGCTGTCGCTTAATGGTTTTTTCTGGTTTTCCGCTGCAACCAGTTTCTTAATGAAAGCTCTGATTGCTGTGGATGAGCACTCACCGCCATCATCCGTCCCGACGTGGCTTGAGAAGAAATATTTTAGTTCAAAAAGTCCTTTTGGGGTATGCATGTATTTTTGAGTCGTCACCCGTGAAATGGTGGACTCATGCATTTCTACCGCTTCGGCGATATCGTTTAGAACCATGGGTTTCATGGCTTCTTCGCCATATTCGAAGAAACCTTGTTGGTATTGCACTATGCAGTTTGCCACCTTGAGCAGTGTTTCGTTGCGGCTTTCAAGGCTTTTGATAAACCATTTGGCTTCCTGCAAATGACCACGAATAAATTGGCTATCTGCTTGATTTTTTGAACTACGAGCCATTGCTGCATATTGCTGATTGACGTTGATTTTTGGCATGCAGTCAGGGTTTAATTCGACCACCCAACGGCCGTTTTTCTTCGACACCGAAACATCGGGGATCACATATTCTTCATCGACAGGGGTGATGAGTAAACCGGGGCGAGGGTTCAAGGTTTGGATCAGCGCAATACTGTCCCTTAACTCGTCCTCTTTCAGTTTGGTCTTACGCATTAACAGCCTAAAGTCGCGGGCGGCGATCAGATCTAGATGATCTTTGATCAGCATGCGGGCATTTTCGATGTGAGGGGTATCAGGCGAAAAATGAGATAGCTGGATCAGTAAACATTCGCTTAAATCCCTTGCCGCGACACCAACGGGGTCGAAGTGTTGAATACGCTTGAGCACGGCTTCGACTTCGTCGAGTTCAATCTCGGGATTGCCCATGGCTTCGAGGATATCTTCAGTGCTTTGAGTGAGATAACCTTGATCGTCGATGGCATCAATAATCGCGGTGGCAATGGCTAAATCGGTTTCAGAGAAGGGCGTGAGGTTTTTTTGCCATTCTAAATGTTCGTACAACCCCTCGCTAGTTTCCCCTTGGAAGGGCATGTCATCTTCACGGCTGGCGCCAGAACCTGAGTTTGGCGATGCGGTAAAGACTTCATCCCAAGTGGTATCCATGGGTAACTCTTCGGGCAGAGATTCTTTGGTCAGCGACTCGGCAATGTCCACGGTGGAATTATCTTGTTCCTGTGGCTGGGCAGTCGTTTCGCTAAAGTCGGTATCGGCGATATCTTGCTTACGTTCGCTAGGCGCGTCAAATTGCTCCTCTTCCAGCTCGAGAAGAGGATTAGAGTCTAAGGCTTGCTGGATTTCTTGTTGCAGTTCCAATGACGACAGTTGCAGCAGGCGAATGGCCTGCTGAAGTTGTGGCGTCATGGTTAACTGTTGACCCAGTTTGAGCTGGAGTGACGCTTTCATGTTACCGCTGATCCCTAGGTTATTATTGTGAGTTTAGGTCGCTTGATATCATATGGATGGAGCCTAGCGCTCTCAAATTCAAGGCTTATTAGCTTTGTTTTAGTAACTATAGCCTGAATTGTTCACCTAAGTACACAGCCCTAACTTGCTGATTGTCTAAGATCTCTGCGGGTGTGCCCTCGGCAATAAGATTACCGTGACTCACAATGTAAGCATGTTCACAGACGTCTAAGGTCTCGCGCACATTGTGGTCAGTGATAAGTACTCCAAGGCCTCGGCTCTTAAGCTGCTCGATAATTTTCTTGATATCGATAACGGAGATCGGATCAACGCCCGCAAAGGGCTCATCAAGCAGAATAAACTTGGGGTTGGCCGCTAAGGCGCGGGCAATTTCGACGCGGCGACGTTCACCGCCCGATAAGGACATGCCTTGGCTGTCACGAATATGGGTGATATGGAACTCTTCTAGCAGTTGCTCTAGTGCTTCTTCGCGCTGGTCACTATTGAGCTCTTTACGGGTTTGCAGTACCGCCATGATGTTGTCGTGTACGGTTAATTTACGAAAGATACTCGCTTCCTGTGGTAGGTAACCAATACCTTTGCGGGCACGCAGATGCATAGGATCGGCGGTTAAATCATCATCGTCGATAAAGATATGGCCTTTATCGCTTTTAACTAAGCCCACGACCATGTAAAAGGTGGTGGTTTTGCCCGCGCCGTTAGGGCCGAGTAGGCCGACGACTTGACCCGTTTTGACCGTCAGGCTGACATCTTTGACAACCTGACGACTCTTATAACTCTTGGCGAGATTCTGTGCTTTTAAGGTGATTTGGGTCATTTAGAATCCTGTTTTTTCACAGGTTTATCTGTTGGTGTATTTTTGAGTTCTTCCTGATAATTATCAGGTTGAATAATGGTAATTACGCGATCATCACCATTGCCGCTACTTTCGGCGATCAGTTTTTGCTGAATAATATCGTAACGAATTAAATTGCCTGTAACTTGACTACCCGCTTGGTCTAGGGTCGCTGTACCAGTTAGGGTCAACGTCCGAGTGGCCATTTCATAGCGAATCTCTTTGGCGCTAGCAGATGCAGGGCGGCCATCATCCAGGATTTGGCTGTAGGTTGCTGGATTTCCTGTAGCCAGTAAGACTTTACTATTTTCGCCTTCGACAGAAAATGCACGGAGTTGATCCGCATGGATTTTAATTGAGCCTTGAACAACTTCAACGGGACCGAAGAAAATGATCTGATTGTTTTTAATGTCCGCAGTTTGACTGACGGCTTTAATTTTCACTTCTTGCTGTAAGTCACCGATCTTGGCGAAGGCATTCATGCTTGTCATTAGCATTAGGCTGGCAAGTAATATGTTATTTTGCTTCATAGGTTCCTACTACCTGACTGGTCAATTGCACTTCCTGCGCGTTAAGGTCGGCATAAAGGCCTTGCCCTTGAATATTAAAATCTTTCCCTGTGACGTAAATGATGCGGTCAGAGGTCATTATCATTGTGTTGAGATCGAGTTCTAAAAAACTGGTGGACAAGGTTTGTATCGGTTCACCAGGGCTGATGGCATCGATAATAACATTATTTTCTAATACAACCTTGCCAGTATCTTTGTTGAGTCGACCTTGATCGGCTTTGATCTGCCATTTTGCTTTACCTTGGTCGGGATACACAAGATAGACAGGCTGAATAAAGTCTGTTTGGTTTTTAAGCTCATAGTGTTCCATGTGCTTTGCCGTGACACGACTATTGACTTGTCCTTGCTCGTTAAACTCGATGCTGCGCAGATCTTCGATAATGTAGTCGGGTCTGTCTGTATCATTCAGGCTGCTATCGGTATCGCCACCGCGTTTTTGTTGGACCTGCCAATACAGCACGAGTGCAGTACCAAAAAAAGCAATAATGGCGAGGGTCACACGACTCATATGCTCATCCCATGGGCTGAGGTAAATTTGTTTTGACTCAGAAGTAACAGATCTGTCAGCTCTCTGAGCGCACCATGACCACCATTTAACTGGGTCACAAAATGGGCGTGTTGGCGCACATAGGGATGTCCATCGGCGACACAGACGGCAAGACCGACGACATTCATCACTGGCAGGTCGACAATATCATCACCGATATAGGCAACTTCTTCAGGTGTGACATTGTAGAGCGACAGCAGTTCTTCATAGGGGACAAATTTATTATCCACACCTTGATAAATATGGGTTACACCGAGGGCCGTCATGCGGTTTTCAACAATTTTAGACTGGCGGCCTGTTATCACGGCCAGATTAAAGCCACTGGTCAATAATGAACGCACGCCATAACCATCGCGGGTATGGAAGGCTTTGAGCTCCTCACCCGAGTTGCTTAAATAAATGCGGCCGTCAGAAAATACCCCATCCACATCGCAGATCAGCAGTTTAATTTTTTGCGCTCTTTGCCACACATCATCGCTGATCGGGCCGTAAAATCCTTGCTGTGGCATTAAATGACTCCCGCTTTAACCATATCGAGCATATTGAGCGCCCCGACAGGATGATTGTCTTTATCTATCACTATCAGGCCGTTGATATTTTTTGAGTCCATCACTTGCAGCGCCTGCGCTGCCAAGACGTTTTCAGTAATTGTGACACAGTTTCGCGTCATCACATCGGCGATAGGCGTGGTGCGTAGGTTGACTTGGGCATCGATAACGCGGCGTAGGTCGCCGTCGGTAAAAATACCCACGAGTTTGTTTTGTTCATCGATCACCGCCGTCATGCCTAGGCCCTTCTTGGAGATTTCATACAGGGCATCGGTGATGCAGATATCGTGTTTAACCAGTGGTAAATCATCGCCACTGTGCATGACATTACTGACTTTTAACAGTAGCTTACGCCCTAGGGCACCGCCTGGGTGAGACATGGCAAAGTCTTCCCGAGTAAAGCCTTTGGCTTGCAGCAGCGCAATGGCCATTGCATCACCCATTACTAAGGTTGCGGTGGTGCTCGAAGTTGGCGCAAGCCCGAGCGGACAGGCTTCTTCAGGCACTTCAATACATAAATGAATTTTGGCCAAACGTGCCATCGTGGACTCAGGTTTGCCCGTCATAGCAATCACGGGAATGGCTTTACGTTGGATAACGGGCATCAGCGCAAGGATTTCGCTCGATTCACCCGAGTTTGAAATGGCGAGGATAATATCATTATCAGAGAGTACGCCTAAGTCGCCATGGCTGGCTTCGCCTGGATGCACAAAGAAGGCAGGGGTGCCAGTGCTGGCGAGGGTAGCAGAGATTTTATTACCAATATGGCCAGATTTCCCCATCCCCATCACGATGACTTTGCCGGTGCAGTTGAGGATTAACTCGCAGGCTTGGGCGAATTCAACGGAATCGACATATTGATAAAGATTGTCGAGGGCCGATTTTTCAATATCGATGACTTTACAGCCCCACTGGCGCAATTGTGATTGGTCTACCATGTCTATCTCTCTTCTTGCATTGTCTTTGTCGCCCCGTCTGGGATTGGAATAGCACAATTTGGTACGCGATAAAGATGATAAAATTAACGGCTTGTTACTTTGAGTCGCATGCTATTGTTTAAGCTCTGCGCCTAGGCATTAGGGCAGAATATATCGTTTAGCCATTGAATGCCTTGAGCAATATCATCGTCTTTGGTATTTCCCTTTTGCCACCCGCAGTGAGTAAGGTAACTATGATGGCCAGTTTGATGCTTAATTGCAGAACTCAATAGCGTTTTTAAGTTAAGTTGTACTCACATTATCTTTGTATCAATTAGCTTATGTCTTGACCGTTTACAAAACCATTTTGCTAATTTATCAACACTGCTGAAAACATTAAGTAACACTTTAGCTTCACAGAGCGAAAACTTAGGGCGCATTCTCGCTGGAAATGAGGCAAATTGAAAGTATCGCAGGACGATAGTGTCGATTCTGTTGTAGGTTAAAGCGCAATTACGTACAATTTGCGGCTCTTCGATTGGTCTGGGCAGGAAGCGTAGGCCACCTCTTTTCAAATATCGGAATCAAGCATGACTCAAGAACAAACGCCGTTGGTTGAGATCCGTCATTTGGGCTTTCGCCGTGGCCAGCGTGTCATATATGAAGATATTAGCCTGTCTATCCCTAGGGGCAAAGTCACCGCCATTATGGGACCGAGTGGTATAGGTAAGACCACCTTGCTCAAGCTTATCGGCGGCCAATTAACACCCGATAGCGGCCAAGTGTTGTTCGATGGACAGGATGTGCATGCGGCGAGCCGTAGCGAATTATTCGAACTGCGCAAGCGCATGAGTATGTTGTTTCAAAGTGGCGCATTATTCACCGATATTAACGTCTTCGATAACGTTGCCTTTGCGCTGCGTGAACATTCAGGCCTGCCCGAAGAGATTATTCGGACTATCGTGCTGATGAAACTTGAGGCCGTTGGTCTACGGGGCGCCGCGCAAATGATGCCCAGCGAGTTATCCGGTGGGATGCAGCGCCGCGCTGCCTTAGCTCGGGCTATAGCCCTTGAACCAGAAATGGTCATGTACGATGAACCCTTTGCCGGACAAGACCCTATTTCTATGGGCGTGCTGGTTAAGCTTATCCGCGAACTTTCCGATGCTCTTAATTTAACCTCGGTTGTGGTGTCCCACGATGTGGATGAAGTGCTCGGGATTGCAGATTATGTGTATGTGGTTGCAGATAAAAAAGTTATTGCCCATGGCACGCCTGAGGAGTTAAAGCATGCGGATAATCCGCAGCTCAAGCAGTTTATTCAAGGTGCGCCAGATGGTCCTGTGCCGTTCCATTATCCGGCAAAGGATTACCAGCAAGAATTATTGGCAAAAGGAGTTGGCAAGTGAAGTTATTAGATAGTATTGCCGACCTTGGCCGCAGCGCTATCGAGTTAGTGCTCGGTTTTGGCCGTGCAGGCCTGATGCTGTGGGGCGCGATTGTTCGTTGGCCTCGGGTGCGTAAAGGTTTTCCATTATTAGTGCGCCAAATCTATGTGGTCGGCGTACAATCTATGGTCATTATTGTGGTCTCCGGCCTGTTTATCGGCATGGTGTTGGCGCTGCAGGGCTACAACATCTTAGTCGGGTTTGGTACGGAGGAGAGCTTAGGCCCGATGGTGGCCTTAAGTTTACTGCGTGAACTTGGCCCCGTGGTTACAGCCTTGTTATTTGCTGGCCGCGCAGGTTCGGCACTCACCGCCGAAATCGGTCTGATGAAGAGTACCGAGCAGTTATCCAGCTTAGAGATGATGGCGATTGACCCACTGCGGCAAATCATTGCGCCACGCTTTTGGGCGGGTGTAATAAGCATGCCGTTGTTGGCGCTGATGTTTACTGCGGTAGGTATTTATGGCGGCCATTTAGTGGGCGTGGAATGGAAGGGGATCGATGGTGGTGCCTTCTGGTCGATTCTGCAAGCCTCGGTAGAATGGCGCCAAGACATAGTGAACTGCCTGATTAAGAGTGGCGTATTTGCCGTGGTGGTGACTTGGATTGCGCTATATCGTGGTTATCAAGTGATCCCTAATCCAGAGGGGATCAGCCGTGCAACTACTTCAACTGTGGTGCAATCGAGCCTCGCCGTACTGGCATTGGACTTTTTACTAACAGCCCTGATGTTTGGCCGCTAACGGATTGCAGCGCCAAGGATACAGATCGACGGATTAACAGAGTGGTAACTGAGCATGTTGACACGAAAAATTGAATTATTAGTGGGTGTGTTTCTCTTAACGGGCTTAGCGGCCTTTTTAGTGTTGGTGTTTAAAGTCGCCAATATCGAAGTGCAGACCAGCGACAGTAGCTATACCCTCACCGCCAACTTCACCAATATCGGTGGCTTGAAGGTTCGCTCTCCGGTCAAGGTTGGCGGCGTCGTGGTTGGCCGCGTGAGTAAGATTGATTTAGACCCAGTCAAACTGGTGGCTGTGGTGACGATTGTGATGGACAAGCGTTTCGATAAATTTCCTGAAACCAGTAGCTTAGCTATTTTAACTTCAGGTTTGCTCGGTGAGCAGTTCCTCGGATTAACACCAGGCTTTGTCGATGATGACGTGAGTATGCTTAAGGATGGCGACAAAATTGACGATACTCGCTCAGCATTAGTGTTAGAAGATCTGATTGGTCAGTTCTTATATAGTATGGGTTCAAAGGATAAATAGGGGTTACCGCTATGTTTAAACGCTTATCGCGCTTATTACTGCCGTTAGTATGGATGTTTACTGCAACGACCGCACTGGCGGATGACGCTCAGGTTAACACTATGGATCCTTATGCCATGGTGAAATCTGTTGCCAACAAAACCTTCGATCGGTTCCACAAAGACAAGGCGTTGATTGACGCTGATGCGGATCATCTCAAGGTGATTGTGCGTGAAGAATTAATGCCTTACATCGACTATAAATACGCCTCTTACAAAGTGTTAGGTCAGTATTTAAAAGAGTCGACTGAAGATCAGCGCAATCGTTTCGTCGATGCTTTTGAAGGCTACTTAGTTTCAACCTATGCCCAAGCTTTTACCGAATACACTAACCAAAAAGTGGAGTTTTCGCCTGGTAGTGATTTCAGCAATGAGAAGATTGTCGATGTAAACGTACAGATTATCGAAGCGGGTCGTCCGCCGATTAAGCTGTTGTTTAAAGTTCGTCGCCTCAAGGATGACTCTTGGAAGGCGTTTGACCTAGTCGCTGAAGGCGTGAGTTTGCTGTCCTCTAAGCAATCTGAAATCTCGAACCTTATCCGCCAACAGGGGATTGATTCAGTGATTAAGATGTTGGAAGAGCGCACCAAAGACAAAGTGACTAAAAAGCCTAAAGCAGGGAAGTAAGCGCCGTGGTTGAATTTGTGCAACAGGGTAAAATTTGCCACCTCAAAGGGCGTTTATCACAGGAGCAAGTGGTCGCACTTTGGCCGCAAAGGCAAAGCCTGTTAAGCCAAGACACCCAAATGTTGTCGCTCACTGAGCTGGAGTACAGCGACAGTGCTGGCGTGGCATTTTTGCTGGCGTTAGTGCGTCAGCATGGCACGCCATTGCAGTTGTGCTCAGCATCGGATCAGCTAAAAAAATTAATCGACTTATATGATTTACAGTCCTTCTTCACCGAAGAAGCGAATTGAAAAGGTAACGAATTTCATGGAATGCAGCTTAATAGAACAGATTTTACGTGACGCGTTAGCACTCGATGAAGTGCACGCCAGCTCCGATGGCAGCCACTACAAAGTGATTGCCGTGGGTGAATGTTTTGACGGTATGAGCCGCGTAAAACAACAACAAGCCATTTATGCACCCCTGATGAGCTATATCGCCAGCGGTGAGTTACATGCATTAACGATTAAAACTTTCACGCCGACTCAATGGAAACGCGAGAAAATTTTCAACAGCTAGTAGTGAGGAAAAGTGGATAAATTAGCGATTCAAGCAAGCCCTCCGCTTGCTGGTGATGTGATTATTTCCGGTGCCAAAAACGCTGCGCTGCCGATTCTAATGGCAGGCGTGTTAGCCGAAACTGACTTTGTGGTCTCAAACGTCCCTAATTTGCGTGATGTGAGCACCAGCTGCAAATTGCTGCGTTGCCTAGGCGCCGATGTGGATGAGTTGGGCGAAGGTAAGATCCGTATTTCGACCAAGAACCTTAATGAGTTTTGTGCTCCTTACGACCTCGTTAAGACCATGCGTGCCTCGATTCTGATCCTTGGGCCGTTATTAGCCCGCTATGGCACCGCAGACGTGTCATTACCCGGTGGCTGCGCCATTGGTGCTCGTCCAGTAAACCTTCACTTACATGGCCTCGAAATGATGGGCGCCAAGATTGAAGTGAAAGAAGGTTATATCAAGGCCCGTGTCGATGGTCGCTTAAAGGGCGCCCATATTTTTATGGACATGGTGAGCGTAGGCGCGACCGAAAACCTGTTGATGGCCGCGGCACTTGCCGATGGTGAAACCGTGATTGAAAACGCGGCCCGTGAACCAGAAGTGATTGACTTAGCTAACTGTTTGATTGCCATGGGCGCGAAGATCACCGGTGTGGGCAGTGCCACACTGCGTATTCAAGGGGTTGAGCGTCTTCAGGGCTGTGAATATCGTGTGATGCCGGATCGTATTGAAACCGGTTCATTCCTTGTTGCCGCCGCTGTGACCCGTGGTCGTATCCGTTGCTTAAAGGCAGACCCAGCTTCGTTAGAGTCTGTTATCGCGAAACTCGAAGATGCGGGTGCCAAGATCACTACAGGTGAAGATTGGATTGAACTCGACATGGAAGGCAAGCGTCCAAAAGCGGTAAATATCAAGACGGCACCATATCCTGGTTTTCCAACCGATATGCAGGCACAGTTCTGTGTGCTCAACGTATTAGCCCAGGGCACAGCGACCATTACCGAAACCATCTTCGAAAACCGCTTTATGCACGTGCCAGAACTTATCCGTATGGGCGCGACCATGGAGCTTGAAGGCAATACCTGCATTATCCAAGGCATTGAGTCTTTGAGTGGTGCGCAGGTAATGGCGACCGATTTACGTGCGTCGGCAAGCTTGGTGATTGCAGGCTTAGTCGCCGATGGTAAAACCATTGTCGATCGCATCTATCACTTAGATCGCGGCTATGAGCATATCGAGCAGAAGTTCCAAGGGTTGGGCGCGCATGTAGAGCGTGTGCAATAACATTTGCGTAGGATTCGCTCCCAATAAAAAAACCAGCCAAGTGCTGGTTTTTTTATTGAGCGCAATTTATTTGGGTAAAAAGGAAAGGGACAAAAGCGTGTCAGGTCATCGGTTGTATCAGGTGAATTTCGGATAAAAATTTCTATGGATTAACTATAAGCACAGGGGCGCGAACTTGTGAGCGTCCCGCGGCCGCAGGCCGCTACTGATGCGTGTTGTTAGCAACCCGTGCAACAAACAACAACAGCCGTGCAATTTTAAAACTTGCGGCTGCACAACAGAAAAACACCATGCTACCGCCCGGGTCGTTGGCGCAAGACGCCAACGGTTTGAGTTACTTTTAAGCGCCTTGCCAAGCCAGTTTTATAATGGCAAACGGCGTTGAAATAACGAACGGGCTAACCCACCGAACGTACTGAAAATGCGCTATTGCACCGTTCATGCTTTTGCAAGCTAACTACCAAAGCAGCGGCGCGCGTTAGCGCGTCCAGCCCGCAGGGCGATGCTGCCTTTGCTTGTTAGTGGCCTTTGACAAATAGCTCGCATTTATAGCCGCCGTCCTCACTTTCCAAGTTTTCACTTACATAGAGGGTATATTTCCCTGGTTTAGAAAATATCGTCTCATTAGCGCTTTTGTTATCCCACCGATACCCTGTTGTGGTTGGAGATATTTCAATTTTCTTTGCGCTTTCAAACTGTGGAGAAGACATTAAAGACTTCATGGTTGATGGCGGTGAGCCAACTACCAAAAATAGCCATAGGTTTTCGTCGTGCCTGTATAAGGCAAGTTCCTTACCGTGATGCTCACTAAGATTAACTCGGAGAACATCGTCGCGGCCTAACTCGCGTGGAATGCAAGAAACCATTTCATCTGATTCTAACCAGATAGTTTCTGGAGCCTCTGATTCCTCAGCGATCCCATGTGAGCTCAGAAGAGCAAAGATAAAAAATAAGATTCGATTCATCATTGACCACTAACATTTTATTAGTGCGCATGCGCGTTTACCTCATTAGACCAGTAAAAACGCGCATCATTAACTGTTTGTATTGCAAAGAACTTATCAGCTTTTTATCTAATACACCATCCGGAAAAACGCGCATGCGCGTTTTCCAAACCTATTAACTAATTTTGGGAAAGTTTATGCGAATGATTTTTAAGGGTTTTATAAATTTTAGGCTGGATAAACGCGCAAACTAATGAGTGTAAAAACACTCAAAAGCATCTAAATTTAAATACGACTGTATACCCATACATTGTTAGTCGATTTCTGGTAAGGCCAAACATAGCCAAATAGATAAGAATTTGTATGGCAGCAGATGTGGGAATTTTCGTTTGAGCTAATGAGCCTAAACACACAAAGGGGCAAAAGTCCGTTAGAAATGGCAGTGCTATATTTAGCTCTGCATTTGAGGGTAGGTAATAGGTGATTTGGACGATGACTCAGAATGAGGTTTTACATGCCTCATTCTGAGATTAACAAAGTTAGTTACAGAGCTTAATTATCGACGACGACTTTTTCATCGATAATAACGGGTAGTTCCTGCTGTTTACCTTGGCGGATAACTGTCATCATGATTTTCTTGCCGGGCGTAGTTTCGGCAATTCTATCCATCAGCATTTCGACCCCAGGCACATCTTCGTCGCCGTATTTGATGATTACATCCCTTGGTTGTAGCTGCGCTCGTGCCGCTGGACCATTAGGATCGACACCAGTAACTAATACACCACGTAAATCGGGCAGGTTGAGGATTTGTGCCACAACTGGGTTAATCGGTTCGCCAGAGATCCCTAAGGCACCACGGATCACTCGACCATTTTTAATCAGTTTACCCATAATGCTGTGGGCCAGTTTAATCGGGATCGCGAAGTTAATGCCGTGGCCGCCACCTTCGCCGCCCACTTGGAAGGCGGCGGTGTTGATACCAATCAGGCTACCATTAGTGTCGATTAAGGCGCCGCCTGAGTTACCGGCGTTAATCGCGGCATCTGTCTGTAAAAAGTCTAAATAACCCGAACTCAAGCCGTTACGACCCGTGGCGCTGATAATACCTTGGGTAATGGTTTGCCCAAGGTTATAAGGGTTACCAATGGCTAATACCACATCACCAACCTGCGGTGGGCTGTCGAGATTGACTGGCACAGTAGGAAGATTATCGCCTTCGATCTTAAGCACAGAAAGATCGGTTTCGGGATCAAAACCTACGACTTCCGAGGTGAATTTGCGGCCATCTTGTAGGGCGACTACAATTTCATCGGCTTTTTTAATGACATGATAATTCGTGAGAATATAGCCTTCTTTACTCATGATCACCCCAGATCCTAAACCTTGGAGTGAGCCAGAATTCAATGGACGGCTCTGATCGATACTTAAGCTGTAAATATTGACTACGGCAGGTGCTGCGCGGCGCACTGCCTTAGCAAAGGACAGTTCAACTGTATTATTACCGCGGTTTTGCAGAAGTGAATTGCCAAGACTCTTATTATCGAAGTAGTGAGTCACCAATAAAAACATGGCCGCCATGATAAGGCCGAAAAGCACGGCTTTACCGAGATATAACAGGGTTTCTTTTATTGTCATGGCAGGCTAAGTATTAAAAAAGGTGAGTTAGATTAACATGTTTAACAAGTTAAAGCATAGGGAACGCGCGTTCCCTATGCTGATCTGCATCTGATTATGGGATATAAATCAGACCGGCGTATCGATTAACGCAGCACTAGGTACAATAAGCTCTTACCACGCAGGATCTTCAGGGCTACAGCACCTTCTTGATCTTTGAGCTGTTCCTTGAGTGATTTGAGATCTTTCACCGCAGAACGATTGATACCGACAATCAAATCGCCTTTTTGCAGACCACTCATTGCCGCAGGCGAGCCTTGCGCGACATCGGTAATTTCAACCCCTTTAGAGGCATTTTCTAATGAGGCTCCTTGCAACATAGGATGTACAGCACCAGCCGCTTTTTCAGTGGTTTGGCTTGCTTCGCCTAAGGTGACACTCACGGTCTTCTTATCGCCATCACGGATAAGGCCCAGTTCGACCTTGGCGCCTGCGCCCATGGTTGCCACTTTAGCTCGCAGCTCTTGGAACGACTTAATTGCTCGTCCATCCACGCTGACAATAATATCGCCCGCTTTAATACCTGCTTTTTCGGCAGCACTGCCCGCAGTGACTTCATTCACAAAGCCCCCGTGCTGAGTGTCTAACCCAAAGCCTTGGGCAAGTTGGCTATCTAAATCACGGCCTGAAATCCCCAATACACCACGGCGGACCTCACCGTGTTCGGCAATTTGAGCCACGAGGTTTTTCACCATGTTTGCGGGAATCGCAAAACCGATACCGACGTTACCACCGTTTGGTGCGACGATAGCCGTGTTAATACCGATCAGTTCACCTTTAAGGTTAACCAGCGCGCCGCCCGAGTTACCACTATTGATAGCTGCGTCGGTTTGGATAAAGTTTTCAAGCATTTCAATGCCTAAACCACTACGGCCTAGGGCACTGACAATCCCTGAGGTCACGGTTTGTCCTAGACCGAAGGGGTTACCAATAGCCACGGCAAAGTCACCAACACGCAGCTCATCTGAGTCGGAGGTTTTAATTGCGACCAGATTTTTAGCTTCGATTTGCAGTAAGGCAATGTCGGATTCTGAGTCGGTACCAATCAATTTGGCTTTGACTTCACGGCCGTCATGTAAGCCAACTTGGATATCATCGGCACCGTCAATCACATGGTTATTGGTGACAATATAGCCTTTGTCAGCATCGATAATCACACCAGAGCCTAAGCCTCTAAATGGACGCTCTTGTACTTGTTCCTGCGGTGCATTCGGGCCGAAGAAATAGCGGAACACATCCGGAACGCGTTGTTTAGAAACATGGGTGCCGGAAACCGCTACAGAAACCACTGCGGGAGTCGTGCGCTCTAGCATAGGCGCAAGACTGGGTATGGGTTGTCCCTCAACAGATTGCGGTATAGCGGCCTGTGAAACCGCAGGCATCATTGTCAGGGTTGCGGCTAACATTGCGGCTGAAAGTACAGATAATTTCGTTTTCATCTATTCATAACTCCAAATAAGGGATCAAGGATCTGGATGTAATGCGTCGTCAGTTTGTGTCCGCACCAGATCGAATCTGTATCGTTACCGGCTATTTGCCTAGGTAACCATTCGGACACGCACCTCATTGAAAAAGTTCATCAATATTAACAAAGGTTAATTTCTTAACGGTTATTTTATCAACATTTTATTGACTGTAACTGAAGTGAAACCTGTGGGCTTTTAAGGTATTTTTCAAGCCCCAATAACTTCCAACCATTGAGTTTAATCAGCTAACAGCATAGTTCTTCCTAATCAGTTTTATCATATTAAGCCGTTGTGCTGGGCCTCTCCGCAAGCTCACTACAGATCCAAGTTGATAGGGTATAAATATATGCTGCGTCATCTTGGCCGTGTTAATATCGACGCAGTTTTTCCAAAGGATAAAAGAGAATAATAACGTGCCCCAGTTAAGCCCTTGGCAGCATTATCAAAAAGATCTTACTCGTGATGGTTTTACCCATGATCCGGCGCAGGAAATGGCGGTAAAGGCGCTGCAACGCGTTTATGAGGATCTCACCGTAGCCGAAGAGCCTAACTCTTTATTTGGTAAGCTATTGACTTCTTTTGGCTTAAAGTCGGCACCCGCGCCTACAAAAGGGCTTTATCTTTGGGGAGGCGTAGGCCGCGGCAAAACCTATTTGATGGACACCTTCTTTGATGCATTACCTGGTAATCAAAAGTTAAGGGCGCACTTTCATCGTTTTATGCATCAACTGCATTTAGATTTAGACACCCTTAAAGGTACGCGCGATCCATTATTAGTGATTGCCAAACAAATGGCGGCAAAATATAAAGTCATTTGTTTTGATGAGTTTTTCGTGTCAGATATCACCGACGCCATGTTGCTTGGCACCTTATTCCAAGCGCTTTTTAAAGAAGGCGTGGTCTTAGTGGCGACTTCAAATATCATCCCCGATGACCTATATAAAAATGGGTTGCAACGGGCGCGATTTCTTCCTGCGATCGCGCTGATCAATCAGCATTGTGAAGTATTAAATGTGGATTCGGGTATCGACTACCGTCTACGGACGTTAGAGCAGGCAGAAATTTACCACTATCCACTTGATGAGCAGGCCGATACTAACTTACTGCGTTATTTCCGTCAGTTAGCGCCTGAGGCCGAGATTTCAACTGACGCGATTGAAATTGAAGGCCGTGAAATATCCATTCGCCAACAGGCGCAAGGCGTCTTACTGGCGGATTTTAGAGCCTTATGTGATGGCCCCCGTAGTCAGCGGGATTATATGGAACTGGCGCGGATTTATCATACCGTGCTGGTGAGTGGCATTGAGCAAATGGGCGCATTTTTAACGGGTGATGATATCGCCAGACGCTTTTTGGCCATGGTGGATGAGTTTTACGAACGAAACGTTAAATTGATCGTGTCCGCGCAGGTGCCGTTAGAAGACATTTATGCCGACGGCTTATTGAGTTTTGAATTCAGACGTTGTCGTTCCCGTTTGATTGAAATGCAATCCCACGATTACTTAAAATCAGAGCATTTACCCTAAGTCTTAGACTATTGCAGAGCGTGCTTTGCGAGGTTTTTCTCGACAAATCTTCAGTGGCTCATTCCTTAGCGTAGTAATGAGCCACATCGATCGAATTTTTATGATTTTTGTCAAAATATCAGGTGATTTTTAACTCACGTTTGTCTATAATCCGCCACCTGCCCACGTTACTCCACCAAACTAGGTGGAAGTTGTACGCCGAGTTAAGTACTCGAAGGGGTACTGAAAGGCAATTTTGTGTTGTTTGTCATTGCAAGCAACATGTGAGACAGAAAATTAACTTTGGGTTTTTGTAATAATGAAGACTTTTACTGCTACACCAGAAACTGTAACTCGTGACTGGTTCGTCGTTGATGCAGACGGCAAAACTTTAGGTCGTATCGCTACCGAAATCGCTCTGCGTTTACGCGGTAAGCACAAGCCTGAATACACTCCTCACGTTGACACTGGTGATTACATCATCGTTATCAACGCTGAGAAAGTTACTGTTACTGGTAACAAAGCGCAAGGCAAGACGTACTACTCGCACTCAGGCTTCCCTGGTGGCATTAAGCAAATCAGCTTTGAAAAGCTGCAAGCTCATAAGCCAGAAATGATCATCGAGAAAGCAGTTAAGGGTATGTTACCAAAAGGTCCACTGGGCCGTGCCATGTTCCGTAAACTGAAAGTTTACGCTGGCGCAGAACATAACCACGCTGCACAACAACCTCAAGTTCTTGATATCTAAACGGGATTAAGCAAATGGCTGCAACTCAGTACTACGGCACTGGCCGTCGCAAAACCTCTACAGCACGCGTATTCGCTAAAGCTGGTAGTGGCAACATCGTTGTAAATCAACGTCCTTTGGACCAATACTTTGGTCGTGAAACTGCTCGTATGGTTGTTCGTCAACCATTAGAGTTAGTTGAAATGACTGACAAGCTGGACATCTATGTAACTGTTAAAGGCGGTGGTATCACTGGCCAAGCAGGTGCAATCCGTCACGGTATCACTCGTGCCCTGATGCAATTAGATGAAGCTCTGCGTCCATCATTACGTTCTGCTGGTTTCGTTACCCGTGACGCTCGTAAAGTTGAGCGTAAGAAAGTGGGTCTACGTAAAGCACGTCGTAAGCCACAATTCTCTAAGCGTTAATACGTTTTGGAATCTCAAAAAACCCAGCTTATGCTGGGTTTTTTATTGCCTAAAATTGGTTATCCTCGTATTAATCACCGATTTTTAGGGTAGAAAAAGCTAAGAGAGAGGAAGATGAGCTTACAGTTATTTATGCTAGCCGTGGCACTGGTGTTGATTTTGGAAGGTGTGGGACCATTGTTATTCCCCAATAAATGGCGCCGATATTTAAATGAACTTTCCAATCAAAATCAGCAAGTTTTGCGTCGAATCGGTGGCTCATTAGTCACTGCTGGTGTGGTCATTTTGATTATTTTTTCATAAATGCCTTACCACTTGCGGTTTAAAATCTGTTAGAATTCTTTTTTAACCACAACCTTGCAGCAAACAATGGGCAAAAACGTAGTTGTTCTCGGCACTCAATGGGGTGACGAAGGAAAAGGTAAGATTGTCGACCTTCTAACAGAACAGGCAAAATATGTAGTTCGCTACCAGGGCGGTCATAACGCAGGTCACACTTTAGTGATCAATGGCGATAAAACCGTACTTCATCTGATCCCATCAGGCATCCTACGCGACAATGTGAAATGCATTATCGGTAATGGTGTGGTGCTTGCACCCGACGCACTGATGAAAGAAATCAACATGCTCAAAGAGCGTGGCATTCCTGTTGAGGAACGTCTGCTGATTTCTGAAGCATGTCCGCTGATCCTACCATTCCACAGTGCCTTAGACATCGCTCGCGAAAAAGCGCGCGGTAACAAAGCTATTGGTACTACGGGTCGTGGAATTGGTCCTGCGTATGAAGATAAGATTTCTCGTCGCGGTCTGCGTGTGGGCGATCTGTTCAATGCTGAACTATTTGCTGAAAAGCTGAAAGAAGTTATGGCATATCATAACTTTATGCTGACAGAGTACTACAAAGTTGACGCCGTAGATTACGAGCAAACACTTAGCGATGCGTTAGCCTTAGCTGACTATCTGAAGAGCATGTGTGTTGACGTGACTGAACTTTTGGATAACGCGCGTAAAGCGGGTGAGCCAATCCTGTTCGAAGGCGCACAAGGTACACTGTTAGACATTGACCACGGTACTTATCCGTTTGTGACTTCGTCAAATACGACCGCAGGTGGTGTGGCGACAGGCAGCGGCTTTGGTCCACGTCATTTAGACTATGTCTTAGGTATCATGAAGGCATACACCACTCGCGTTGGTGCTGGTCCTTTCCCAACTGAACTCTTATGTGAAGTGGGTGATCATTTAGGGACTAAAGGTCATGAATTTGGTGCGACTACTGGTCGTAAACGTCGTCCAGGTTGGTTAGATGCAGTGGCAATGCGCCGCGCAGTACAAATCAACAGCGTAAGCGGCTTCTGCTTAACAAAGTTAGACGTACTTGATGGCCTGAAAGAAGTGAAGATCTGTGTGGGTTATCAACATCCAGATGGCACTATCTCCAAAGTTACGCCATTAGCAGCTGAAGGTTATGAGCAGGTCACTCCTGTTTATGAAACTATGCCAGGCTGGAGCGAGTCAACTTTCGGTGCGACCTCTTTAGATCAGTTACCGCAAGCAGCTATCAACTACATCAAGCGTATTGAAGAGTTGTTAGAAACGCCGATCGACATCATTTCTACCGGTCCAGACCGTAATGAGACGATGATTTTAGTTAGCCCGTTTAACTAAAATCGTAGAGGCCGTGTTTCACGGCCTTTTCTTCCTCTGCTGTTCCTTCCTGTTTGCTTTCGTGGTTAGAAATTCGGCTCGAGCTCAAGAAATAGGTTATACTGCCGATGCAAGTATTCACCTTATTGTCATTGAGAGTCGTTATGCTACGTACTGCATTAGTTGCGCTGCTGCCCTTAGTATCTTCAATGTGCTTTGCTGAAACACAGGCGGTGGATATTTATTCTCAAGATCAATTACTTGAAATGATCCGCGGTGAAAAGTATTTGGCAAGAGTCAAACAAGATGACTGTCAGTTAGTGCAAGACATCGAAGCGCGCGCAGAAGTCTTAAAGCAGCCCCTGTATCAGTTTTTGTGGGGAGAAATGCTCAACCACGGAATCTGTGTAAAAGCCAATGCGGTCAAAGGGATGGGGTTATTGCGTGATGCAGCTGAGCAGGGCAGCCCCGAGGCCATGGTGAAACTTGCCGAATATTATCAAAATGGTAAGTTTGTTATTCGTAATAAAGACCGTGCGGTCAATTATTTATTGCCAGCGGCAGCGAGCGGTAGTTTAGCCGCGCGGATGATGCTGGTCCGTTTATACGGTGAAGGTTATGGTAGTCCAAGAGACTATGAAATGGCCTATAACTGGTTATACAACAATGTATTTACCGATGAGGCGACTAAGAAAAAAGCCTTGTCATTACTGCAGGTGTTAGCCGCTAAAATGCCCGCCAGTGCAGTGGCGCGGGCCCAGCAAGAGCACTTGCGAACCCGTTGAGTTGTCTCTACTGATTGAGACAAAAATATTGGATATTGAATGATCAAAGACCCTCATTTCGAGCGTGAACAGGATAAGTACGAAAACCCTATCCCAAGTCGTGAGTATATTATCGAGTACTTACGTTCTCAAAAATCACCTATTACCCGTGACAGCATCGCTGCTGCACTACAGATCCATGATGAAGAGCAATTAGAAGCCCTGCGCCGCCGTTTACGGGCGATGGAGCGCGACGGTGAATTGGTATTTACCCGCGGTCAAAGCTACGGCTTACCTGAAAAAATGGATCTGATCCCCGGCATTGTTCTTGGGCACCGAGAAGGCTACGGCTTCTTTAAACCTGACGAAGGTGGCGACGATCTATTTATCTCAAATCGCGATATGCTGATGTATTTCCATGGCGATAAAGTGCTGGCACAAAAAGCCGGTATGGATCGTAAAGGTCGTCGTGAAGCCCGTATTGTCCGTTTGATCCAGCCCCGTAGTGCTGCGATTGTTGGTCGATTCCATGTCGACAGTGGCATGGCATTTGTGATTGCCGATGATAAGCGCATTACCCAAGAAATTTTAATCGCTAGTGAAGATCGCAATGGCGCCCGTCAAGGCGATGTGGTGGTGGTAGAATTAACCCGCCGTCCCGGTCGATTTGTTAAAGCCGCAGGCAAAGTGACCGAAGTGCTTGGCAAGCAAATGGCACCGGGAATGGAAATCGAAATAGCCCTGCGCAATTACGATCTTCCCCATACGTGGTCGGCCGCCATTGAAAAGAAACTGCGCCGTATTCCCGATGAAGTGACTGAATCAGATAAAGTGGGTCGTGTCGATCTGCGTGATCTACCCTTAGTGACCATCGATGGTGAAGATGCCCGCGACTTTGACGATGCTGTTTATGCCGAAGCTAAACCCAGTGGTGGTTGGCGTCTGTGGGTGGCGATTGCCGATGTAAGCTATTATGTGCGTACCGATTCGGCCTTAGATACTGAAGCCCGTGCCCGTGGTAACTCGGTGTACTTCCCATCGCAAGTGATCCCAATGTTGCCGGAGAAAATCTCTAACGGCTTGTGTTCACTCAATCCTCATGTTGACCGCCTGTGTATGGTTGCAGAGATGACGGTTTCAGCCCGCGGTAAGTTATCGGGTTATAAGTTTTATCCGGCGTTGATGCATTCACACGCGCGCTTTACCTACACCCAAGTCGCTGCGATGCTCGAAGGTGGGCCGATTGCGCCTGAGCATGAAGCACTCTTTCCACATCTTCAATGCTTACAGTCGCTTTATTTAGCGCTTGATGAACAGCGCGCAGAGCGCGGTGCGATAGCATTTGAGACGATAGAAACGCAGTTTATTTTTAACGAACAGCGCAAGATCGATAAGATTGTGCCAAGAGCGCGTAATCAAGCTCATAAAATCATTGAAGAATGTATGATTTTGGCGAACGTGTCTGCTGCTAAGTTTGTGAAAAAGCATAAGGGTGAAATCCTCTATCGCGTGCATGAGTCACCCTCTGAGCAGAAACTGGCAAACTTTAAAGAGTTTTTAGCTGAGCGTGGTTTGAGCATGGGCGGAGGGCTTGAGCCAACGCCTGCAGATTATCAAAATGTAATGTTGCAGATTGCCGACCGTCCCGATGCTGAACTTATTCAAGTGATGTTGCTGCGCTCTATGCGCCAAGCAATCTACACGCCTGATAACGAAGGCCATTTTGGTTTGGCACTGGAAGAATACGCGCATTTTACCTCGCCTATTCGTCGTTATCCTGACTTAGTGCTGCACCGAGTGATCCGCTATTTGTTGGCGAAAGAAAAAGGTGAAGCCAATGAGAAATGGACTCCCGATGGTGGCTACCACTATCAACTCGATGAATTAGATAAATTAGGCGAAGAATGTTCTACGACTGAACGCCGCGCCGATGAAGCAACACGTGATGTAAGCGACTGGCTTAAATGTGAATTTATGCAGGACCATGTGGGTGACACCTTCGAGGCCGTGATAGCCTCTGTCACTAACTTTGGTTTATTCGTTCGCTTAAATGACTTATTTATCGATGGCTTAGTGCATATTTCTAGCCTGGGCAGCGATTATTACCAGTTCGATCCTATGCGTCAGCGTTTGATTGGTGAGCACACAGGTCAAATCTATCAAGTGGGTGACCCTGTCACGGTAAAAGTGGCCGCGGTAAACTTGGATGATAGACAGATTGACTTAGTCATGATTGGCGACAGTGGTAAAGGCGGTCGCCGCAAGGCGGCACCTAGTCGCGACAAACCCATGACAGCCCGTGAGCGGGTAAACCGCGAAGGCGCGAAAATGGCGAAAACGGCTAAATCGACTGGCGTTAAAGCGAAAGCGGGTTCAGACAAAGCGGCGAGTAAGTCTAAGTCTAAAGCGGGCACTAAGCCTAAGAAAAGTGTAAAAGATACGGCGAAAAAGCCAAAGGCCGCGAAGCGGAGCACGAGAAAGAAGTAAATGAAAAAACAAGATATTATTTTTGGGATCCACGCGGTTGAAGCGCTGTTAAAACACAGCCCTGAGCGCATTATTGAACTTTGGCTGTTGCAGGGCCGTGAGGATGAGCGTTTAACCCCGCTGATCCGTCAAGCGAAAGCCTTTGGCACGAGCATTCAAGTGACTTCACGCAAAGTGTTGGACGAGAAAGCCGAAAGTACTCAGCACCAAGGTATTATTGCCCGTGTGAAAGCGGCTAAAATCCTTGGTGAGCATGACTTAGATGAGCTGTTAGCAAAGACCGACTTACCGTTTTTATTGATTTTAGATGGCGTTACCGATCCGCATAACCTAGGTGCCTGCTTACGTAACGCCGATGCGGCGGGCGTGCAGGGCATTATTGTGCCAAAGGATAACTCCGTTGGCTTAACGGCTGTGGTTAGTAAGGTCGCTTGCGGCGCAGCTGAAACCGTGCCGTTATTCCAAGTGACTAACCTCGCCCGCACTATGCGCCATCTGCAGGAAAAGGGCGTATGGATTGTGGGGACGGCGGGTGAAGCGGATTGCGAGCTTTATCAAGCCGATCTTAAAGGGCCATTAGCGATTGCGATGGGCGCCGAAGGCAAAGGTTTACGCCGCCTAAGCCGTGAGTGTTGCGATACTTTAGTTTCGATTCCTATGTCGGGAAGCGTCTCTAGCTTAAACGTGTCGGTCGCCACGGGTATTTGCCTATTCGAAGCCGTGCGTCAACGCCGTAGCTAATTGATATATATCAATAAAAAAGACGGGCGAGCCCGTCTTTTTTTATTGCCTAAATCAACCCTTAATTGGTTTTAATAGCATCGAGGTTGGATTCGTCCACCTCGTTTGTCTCATCGTGGATAAAGCTGGGCGCTGGGTGAAATTCAAACTCGAATGTTAGCTGTTGCTCATTATCATTCTCTGCATCTTCAACAAGGGCATCGGCACCTAAATCTTCTTCATCTTCCTGCTGTGTTGGTGTCATGTGTTCCTGCACCGATTCAACATCCACCCTCGGGTCAAGTGCCGCAGCCAGTGGTGATGAGACTAAGTCACCGGTCGCCATGATGTAGTCTTGGGTGACACTGGTTTCGGTTTTTTGCTGTGAGTGAACATAACGTAGCCGTAAAAACAGGATTAAGGTACAGGCCGACATAAAGCCATAGAGCATGCTGTTGCCAAACCATTGCATAAGAGTCGAGGCGATTAATGGGCCGATGCTGGCGCCCATGCCAAAGGTGAGCAAAATGGTTGCCGATAGTCCTACCCTTTCACTTTGCTCGACACGGGAGTTAGCCAGTGCGGTTGCCAAGGGATAGAAGGTAAAGCCAAGAATGCCGAACAAAAACGTCATCACCAGTGAGAGTGTCGGATGATAGGGAGTGAGGGCGATAGCTAATGCTAAGATCCCAAGCAGTACGCAGTTGATTCGGATCAGGCGACTGCGGGACATAATGTCAGATAATTTTCCCATTGGCCATTGGGCGAGTAGGCCCGCGAGAATGGTTGCCGTCATATAGGTGGCCACCTTCTCGGGCGGTAAACCTAAGTTGCTCGCATAAGCAGGCGCCAAACCGTAAAAGGAGCCTACAATCATGCTGCCAATGGCAATGGTCGTTAGTGCCTGCGGCGCTTTGCGCCAATAGTGAGCAATTTTTAAGGGGGCGGGCACCAGTGGTGCTGGGTGAATACGCCGCGTTAAAGAAATCGGGACAATACACAGGGCAAAGCAGATGGCGATCAGTAACAGCGGCTCTAGACCGAGTTCAGGATAGAGGCTGATGGCACCTTGGCCCAAGATCAAACCGAAGTAAGAGACTATCATGTAGCTGGCAAACACAGTGCCGCGTTGGCTGCTTTCAGCCTGTTCATTGAGCCAACTTTCGAGCACCATGTATTGGCACATCATCCCCATACCGACGATAAGTCTTAGCAGGATCCAAATAGCTAACTCATCTACGAGTGCGTGACCAAGTGCGGAGGCGGCAACGATCCCAGCACTAGCGACAAAGGCACGGATATGTCCGACTTGGGCGATTAGCCGGTGGCCAATCTTAGATCCTGCGACAAGGCCGACATAGTAGGCCGACATCATGCTACCTATCCACAACTGCGGAACGTGCATCACCGAGAGCCTAAGGCCTAAATATGTGGTGAGTAAACCGCCAGCCAGCACTGTTAATAACGTCGTGCTATATAAAGAGGCGAAAGTACGTAGCGGGTTTGTCATTAACTGCTCCTTGTATGATTGCCAGGGAGAGTATATCAGCAGTCGGTGTTTATTCCGTGTTGCAAAATGTTGGAATTTATCGACTAATTTATCGTTTTTATGTGTGGGTCACTAAATTGTGCTGAAATGGGATTTGGCTGAGTGGGGGAATTGTTGTGCCAGCCAAATCGTTTTATTGCTTGTTTATCTAAAGGTATACAGCAAGTTAAAGGTGGTGATGGTATCCGTCTGCTGGCTGCCCTCAGGAACCACTTCGGTGAACTTGATGTTCATGCCGATTTTAAAGGCCCAATCCTGAAATACTAAATTTTTGTAGTTCATATCGAGAGTCAGGGTATTGTTATTTTCGCCCACTTCGGCGGTGAGATCGGCATTGATACTGGTGTATTCCTGTAATTTTTGAGAAAACTTTGCCGCAGTACGTAGGATCACATCCTTTTCGGGAGCGGGGTCTGGCTCTGCGACTGACTCGGCAGGCAAGTTGTATCGATAACCTGGGCCGATTTCGAGACTGAGTTTGGTCTTGTAGCTACTAATTGCGTTAAAACCATAACCCGAAGAAAGAGTTGAGATTTGGGTATAACTACCAAACTGATCCCAAGTGAAGTCGCCACGGCCGAAGATATAACCTTTGTTGAGTTTATAGTTGCTTTGAAGCTGGAGTTCGTACTTTTCGGAGGTGGTTTGATTTTTTTCAGAAGCAAAATACGCTTTTAGCGTCGCTTCCTGCTTAGTTTGTTTAGTATCGTAAATCAGTTGGGTTCGACCATTAAAACTGCTCGATTCGGTATTGCCTGTGTTCAATTGTAAGCCGGCTTCGACTTCTGCAGTCAAATCACTTGGTGGTTCCTGATAATCGGGAGGGACAAGCGCAAGTGCAGGAAAAGATAGGCAAAACAAACTAACTGGTGCGATAACTTTTAGCATTATAATGGGTTCTTGAGAGGCTGATGTCTGATATCCGAATAGGGGTGAGGCGTCATCATACCTGTATTGGGTGTTGAGGCAAAGTTATTGCTTGAGTTTCGCGTCTGCTTTCTGTACTATCTCGCGCTCAAATCAGTCACTATTTTCGTTCCTTGCCTCTATTTGGTTTGACTGAGCCAATAACGAGGCTACATAACCGTAAGGAGCAATAAATGCGTCATTACGAAATCGTATTTATGGTTCACCCAGATCAAAGTGAACAAGTACCAGGTATGATTGAGCGTTACACCGGTGTTATCACCGAAGCTAACGGCAAAATCCACCGTTTAGAAGATTGGGGCCGTCGTCAACTGGCTTACCCAATCCAAGATCTGCATAAAGCTCACTATGTTCTGATGAACGTTGAAGCACCAGCAGAGACGATTGAAGAGCTAGAAACTGCTTTCCGTTTCAACGACGCAGTTCTGCGTAACATGGTAATGCGTACTAAAGTTGCCGTTACTGAAGCATCTCCAATGGCGAAAGCTAAAGATGAGCGCGATTCACGTCGTGGCCCAGCTGGCGACCGCTCATATGATGAAGCTAACGCTGAAGAAATCGCTGAGTAAGTTTTTCTGTGACCACCAATAACTTGGTGTTGTCAGGAACCATAACCCGTTCCAGACGCTTTAAAAGCCCGGCAGGCATTGCACATAGTGTGATCATGCTAGAACACAAATCGCAGCGTTATGAAGCAGATATGCTCCGCAATGTCTACGTTCAAATACAAGTGATATTGAGTGGACCACGTTTTGAAAGCGTGGCAGATAATCTGAAAGCAGGTGTGGAAGTACAAGTACAAGGTTTTATGACGCTTCAACAGGGGCGAAATGGCCAAAATCGCTTAGTCATCCATGCCGAAAATGTCGAATTGAAAACTTAGGAGACTGTCAAATGGCACGTTATTTCCGTCGTCGCAAGTTCTGCCGTTTCACCGCTGAAGGTGTTGCAGAAATTGATTACAAAGATATCGTTACTTTAAAGAACTACATCACTGAAAGCGGCAAAATCGTTCCAAGCCGTATCACTGGTACTAGTGCTAAATATCAGCGTCAACTAGCTCGCGCTATCAAGCGTGCTCGTTATCTTTCTCTACTGCCATACACTGATTTACATCAGTAATTGCAGTATTCCTAATCGAATATAGAGGATTTGATAATGAACGTTATTCTGCTTGATAAAATCGCTAACCTGGGTAACCTGGGTGACCAAGTTGCAGTTAAAGCTGGTTACGCTCGTAACTACCTGCTGCCACAAGGTAAAGCTGTTGTTGCTAACGAAAGCAACGTTAAAGTATTTGAAGCTCGTCGCGCTGAATTAGAAGCTAAAATCGCTGCTGATCTGGCTGCTGCTAACCAACGTGCTGAGAAAATCGCTGCTCTGGAAGCTGTTGTTATTGCTTCTAAAGCGGGTGATGAAGGCAAACTGTTTGGTTCAGTTGGCAACCGTGACATCGCTGATGCAGTAACTGCTGCTGGCGTTGAACTGGCTAAATCAGAAGTTCGTTTACCATTAGGCGCTCTGCGTACTACTGGCGACTTCGAAGTTGAAGTTCAATTACACACTGAAGTTAAAGCTGTTGTTAAAGTTTCTATCGTTGCAGAAGCTTAATTACCAACTGCTTTAAATGAAAAACACCGCTTCGGCGGTGTTTTTTTATGGGCGCGATTTAGCATTGCTGTGTGAGTGGCTGTTTGTCACGTATTAACGCTAATCAGGCTTAGCCACTTGAGTGCAGCCAAGCCAGACGCTAAAACACATACGCTATTGCTGTGGATTGCGGTTAAAAGGCGCAAGCACTCGCGGTAGCACGCCCTGTAATTTAGAAATCGCCACCCCATAGTTAGTGATAGGCACCTGCCGCCGTTGACATTCACGAATGCGACGGAGCATTTCATTGCGGTTAAACATACAAGCGCCGCAGTGGATGACGAGGGCATATTGTTCTAAATCATCGGGAAAGTCGTGCCCAGATGTGACTACAAACTGGAGTTGTTTGCCGGTGTAGCTATTTATCCAGCGGGGAAGTTTAACTCGGCCAATATCGTCCTCCTGCACATTGTGACTACAGGCTTCGGCGATGAGCACTTTATTACCATCTTGCAATTTATCTAAAGCATCAGCTCCCGCAGCGAGAACGGCTAAATCGCCTTTAAATCGGGCAAATAAGGTTGAGAAGGTGGTGAGAGGGACTGCGTCTGGCACTGTGGCGGCGACTTGCTTAATCGCTTGAGCATCAGAAATCACCAGCTTAGGCGTAACCACTGATAATGCCTGCGTTAGTTCTGTTTCTTTGACGACCATTGCGATGGCGCTGCGATCAAGCGCCTCACGCAGTATCTGCACCTGTGGCAGGATCAATCGTCCCTTAGGTGCGGCCATATCGATAGGGACGACACAGAGAATGACATCCCCCGCTTGGTAGAGATCGCCCGCTAGGAGCGGCTCCTGCTTATACTCCGCAGGTGCTAATTCGACCATCAACTGCTTAAGCTGTTTACCTGCAAGACCTGTGGCGGCAGAAACGACAATAAAGGGTAAGGATTGAGTCTGGCAAAAGGCAATATCCTCAGCTTTGGGGAGGCAGATATCGGCTTTATTGAATACCACAAGTATTGGCATTTCTAATTGCTGTATTTCGTCAATTAATGCCATGTCTGAGGGGCACAGCCCGTGCTCATCAACGACTAAGAGTGCCATATCGGAGCGAAACAACACTCTGCGAGTGGCGCTCACTCGCATCATTCCTAATGTCCCTTCATCGTCTATGCCAGCGGTATCGTAAAAGGTCACTGGCCCTAAGGGTTGTAACTCATAGGCCTTGGCCACGGCATCTGTGGTTGTGCCTTTAATATCGGATACTATCGAGATCTGTTGCCCTGCGATCATATTAAGTAGGGAGGATTTCCCCGAATTACGCCGACCGACCAAGGCGATATGGTAGCGCATTCCTCTTGGTGCCGATTGGGTTTGGCTATGCTCTTGTGGATTAATGCCTTGACACATATTGGGTCCTTTTTGAATCACCACGGCTAAAGGAGGGGATTAGCGCGTGGCGTTGAATTTGCTGGCAGACTTGGTTAAGTCGCTCTGCGGCTGGGTTTTGTTGCTGGTTTTTTCCCGGATAGATGCTGTAATCGCCACTGACTTGTGCTGGGGTGAAGGAGGGCATAAGCACATTACATCCGCGTTTGAGTGCCAGTTCCCTTGCGCCTTTTTCGAGGGCGTCGAGGGAACTGGTGGCAGGAATATTCGCCCCCGGATTCATCAGTCGCAAAATAGCGCTAACCCTATGACTCTTAAGGGCGCTGCCATTGGGGGAAGTCGCAAACGGTGTTTGGTTATGGGCAATAAAGGGGCCGCAGGCCAGCATATCGAGCTGCAACTCCGATAAATGCTGAATATCACACGCTAAAATCGCATCCGTCATTCCCGGTAAATCGACAATAATCCCTGAGCCAGTTTGATATCCCAGAGACTTAAGATAATTGAGCCTTGCAATGCGCTCGTCAAAATTGGCTTTAGGGCGACACCGAGCAAAGAGGGCGCGGTCAAAGGTTTCCATCTTGAGCAAATAGCGATCTGCGCCCGCCTCGCGCCATTTTTCCAGCTCTTGATGTTTGCGATCACCCAGTGACAGAGTGATTGCTAGATTGTGGTGACGTTTAATTTCAGTAATAAGGGCACTAATACGATTGCCGCTGTAGTTAAAGTCATCCCCCGATTGCAGCACCACAGTACCTAGTCCCAGCTCGGCAATGCTATCCACTGCGTTAAGGATTTCTTCGTTTGAGAGTCGATAGCGTGTTACCTGCCGATTTTCGGTGCGTAAACCACAGTAATGGCAGTGGTTACGACAGTGATTCGAAAACTCGACAATGCCGCGTAAATACACCTGTTGATTAAATTGCAATTCAGTGGCGAGCTGGGCGCGACTAAACAACCATTCATCGTCTTGCCCCTGAAGTAGCGAAAGGATTTCGGCATAGGAAAATGCTGTGGGCTTAAGCAAGGTCGGTTTAACGGACGTTGGCTGAGTGACTGGCGCTGGCTGGCTAGGGCGAGTGATCATTAGTTACGCCCTTTATCTAGCTCAATCAAGCTTTGATACCAAAGATCGCCCACTGCGCGGCGGCATTCATCAACATAACGGCCTAGGGCCACTTCTACCGCGGAGTTTTGCTCACTGGGGATGCCTGTATCAAACCAATCGATTAAGCTGTTTGGCGCAAGGCCTAAAGCAAGGATGTCAAACTCCAGCCAAAGCCCCTGAGCTGAAGTGGTATGGCTATGGGCGTAGTGGCCGACAAAGAGTCTATCGCCAATCAACAATATAGGTTGCAACGGTAGCGCTTGGGTCGACACTAAATTGACTGTCTCAGGAAACTGCGTTTTAAGCTCGGCGCACCAGTGGCGGGAAATATCATACAGCTGCTCAACCTCTTGCAGCAGCATCTCGGGCCTTAGGATGGTGGCAAACTCATCCCGCCATAGACGAGTGGGCTCAAGTTTAATGAGGGTGAGTTGCTTTAAGCTGGCGTATTGTAGCCGCTGCAATAACAACTGCCCTACGGCATTATCGGCAAAATTACTGTAAATGGCCGCGTGTAGCACGATTTCATCAGCGCGTTCTATCGCATTGAGTAAGGCGCTAGTGTTAAGGCCGAAATGCAACTGCACGCCGAGATCTGAGAATAGATAAGATGCCATTTATAGATAGATATCCCGTTCACCCGCATCGGTTTTTTGCAAGCAGCCGCGCACATTGCGCGCCCGTGACGGGCTCATTTTAGCCAGTTCTCGCTCTATCAGGGCGTTACCGGCCTCGCGAGTCTTTTCACTGGCGTAATCGTTCAAATATTCCTTAAAGGTGATCAAGGCATTGGGCTGGCAGAATTTGCCAATAAACTGCTGTTTGGCTAATCCCATAAAGTGATCGCCAGTTCGTCCTTTGCGGTAACAACCCGTGCAGAAAGAGGGAATAGCATCTGAATCAGTCACTAGCTCATAAATAATATCGTCCATCTCTCGTTGATCACCAAGGCTGAATTGCTCGGCATCATGTTGATTTTGTTTGCTGTCTTGATAACCACCCGGTGCGGTACGCGAGCCTGCGCTGATTTGTGAAACCCCGAGTTCTAACAGTTCTTTGCGCAGCTCCGCACTTTCCCGCGTGCTCATAATCAGCCCGGTATAAGGCACGGCAAGGCGAGTGATGGCAACAATGCGCTTAAAGCAGTCATCATCGACCTCATAGGGCGGTTTTTCACTGATAGCCGAACCATGGGCAGGTTCAATCCGCGGGAAGGAGATAGTGTGTGGGCCAACGCCACAATCTTTTTCGAGTTGTTGAACATGGGTGAGCATGGCGAGCAGCTCAAATCTATGGTCATACAGGCCAAAGAGGGCGCCGATACCGACATCGTCAATTCCTGCTTCCATCGCCCTGTGCATGGCGTAGAGGCGGTATAAAAAGTCGGTTTTTTTACCTTTAAGATGGACTTGGCTGTAGGTGTCTTGATGATAGGTTTCTTGGAAGCATTGATAAGTGCCTATCGCCGCTGTTTTAAGTTGCTTAAAGTCCTCCACACTCATTGGCGCGCAGTTGACGTTGATACGACGAATTTCTCCGCCCTTGCCTTGCTTAACGCTGTACATGGTTTGAATACTTTCAACAATGGCTTGCACATTGTTGCGTGGATGCTCGCCATAAACGGCCAAAATCCGTTTGTGGCCCATTTCTTCGAGGATCGCAACTTCTTGGCGGATTTCATCCTGTTTTAAGGTTTTACGTTTGAGCTCATGGTTATCGGCGTTAAAGCCGCAATAACTACAACTATTGGCGCAATGATTCGACACATACAGCGGCGCAAACATCACAATACGATTGCCGTAAATGGTGTTTTTAATCTCACGGGCGACGGCAAAGAGTGCTTCATCCAGCGCTTTATCTTGGTTTTGCAGTAGGAGAGCGGTTTCTTGAATGCTTAAGCCTTCGCATTGGCGCGCTTTGTCGAGAATGGCGAGGACTTGCTCGCGACTTGGATTACTGGCGTCTTCAATGGTCTGCCAAATCGCTTTATCGTCGATAAAGCTGACGTTGGGATTATAGTCAGTGACGGTAATGGAATGATGCTCGTGTGTGCTCATGGTTATCTATGCCCTTGAGTATGAATGCGAAAATGCGGCAGTTGTGTGCAACTGCCGCTGGAGACTTAGCTATTTGCTTGTCAGCTGTTCACCATTAGTGGCGACGGGGGCAATTTCATTTTTAACCCACAGAGGGGTGTACTCAGCGGCATCATGGTAGGGCACATTGCCGTGGATCATCATGGCTTTGAAATCATCAAAGCGGTACACCGCGAGGAAAAGATGCACGGGTAAAAAGGCGGTTAACACTAAGCCTGACACTAAATGAGCCTGACCTAAAAACCACACTATATCCCGCGGCGCAGCATGGGGGATAAGCCATAGCACTAGACCAGAGAGGATAAGCACTGTGCCGCCAATCAGTACGCAGGCACCAAAGAGTTTTTGGCCTGAGTTGTATTTGTTCATCGGTGGAATAGGCACTTTTTTACCCAGTAAGAATTTCTGTGGGTAGCCGCCTAACACCATAAACCATTTCACATCGCGCCCTGAGAAACTAAACACACGTGCGATAAACAGTACCACTCGATCGAATGCCATGATGGTAAATGCCACGGCATCGAGGGCCATAACAATCCCTGCAATAATGTGCACATCATAGGTTAGCTGCATACCTTCTTGGGAAAGCGGTTTAAAAAACAATAACAAACCTGTCGCGGCTAATGGCAAAAAGCTGAGCAGCAGGATGTAGTGGAAGATCCTGACGTTTAGCGGATGTTTTAAAATGGGTCTCATATCATGTTCTTGATGCATTTCTCATCTCCAATCAAGAGCTTAATTTAGTGCGATCGACAAAGTGGGTGTGTAGCAGCTCGTGGGACATATGTCCTAATGGCTCGCCACCGAACTCTTTGTAGTACTTTTCAACCGCTGGGTTGGCGTGGCTGACACGTTTTTTCGCTAGGCTATCGTCCTTATATAACCCTTGGCTTCTGGCCTTAATGTATTCATTCCGGCGCTCAAGCTTGCTGGTAAACCAGCCGATAGGGATCGCGAGTGCAGCCACAAACGCGGCGCCAACGGCCATAAATTTACGGCGTGACAGAAAGAAACTGTCCTCGGCAAATAGGTGTTTTTTCTTGTTCATTTTTGTTTCCCGTTAAATGTTACCTAACCAAGAAGAGCCTTTACCCTCAATAGGTTGACCTCCACCGTTAACGCAACCACCTGCGCAGTTCATCACCTCAATAAAGTGGTAGGGAGAGGTGCCTGCCATCACATCGCGCAGCACGGGTTCGATGTTGTTGCCCATGTCATGCACTACGGCGACATTGACGGTCACATTTTGTTTAAGCTGGGTATCAAACAGGCTGACTGAGGCTGATTTCACCCCTTTTAGTCCACGTACGGGTTCAAATTCCAACTTAGCCATTTCAGCGCCAGTCAGCACTTTATGGGCGGTACGCAGTGCCGCTTCCATCACCCCGCCGGTTGTACCAAAAATAGTGCCCGCGCCTGTGTATTCAGAGAACAAACTATCACCTTGATATTCCGCGGTATTAGCGAGATCGATATCAAGCAGTTTGAGTAACTGTGCCATTTCCCTTGTGGTGAGCACGGCATCAATATCTTGGTACGAAGGCGTGTTAGCCCCGTGTTCCTGATGATATTGCCAAGCAGAGTTAAATTCGGGGCGTGAGGCTTCGAGTTTTTTCGAGGTACAAGGCATCACAGAGACGGTAAAAATATTCTCCGGCTGCATTTGATACACCTTGGCGCCGTAAGTTTTGGCAACCGTTCCGGCCATTTGCTGGGGCGATTTGGCGGTTGACAGGTTAGGTAAAAGTGCAGGGTAGCGGGTTTCGAGGTAGCGTACCCAGCCCGGGCAGCAGGAGGTGAACTGCGGCAATGCACCTGCATTTTCTTCACCTTTCACATTGGCATGGAGGCGATGAATAAACTCACTGCCTTCTTCCATAATGGTGAGATCGGCGGCAAAGTTACAATCAAAAATCTTAAAACCCGCCTGATTCATGGCGCCATAGAGTTTACCTGTCACCAGTTCGCCCGTGCCTAAGCCAAATTCTTCACCAATCGCCACCCGTACCGCAGGGGCGATAATGCCAACGACGGTGGTATTCTTATCGGCGAGTTTTTTTATCACGGTTTCAAGGGCGCTGTGGGTTTCTTCAATGGCGCTAAAGGGGCAGTTGATTAAACACTGTCCGCAACTTAAACATTTATCTTCATCGATAGAGTGCGCTGCACCCGAGGCACCATTAATGGCGTGGGTTGGGCAGAACTGTTTGCAAGCATCACATCCTTTGCATTTGGATGCATTAATCTTGATCAGCCCTTGGATTTCTCCTGGTTGATAAGTTGTCGCTGTCATAGAATTTTGCGTTCCTCATTTTCAACCTGAATTATATTTTCAGTGTTATTTAATGTGTTTGTTAAGTGCTTATGTTGACGGTTACATTTAATTTGTGAAATTTTAGGCGGCTGGATGATAGGAAATTGAACCTATGAAAAACATGATGGTGATCAAGTTTTATGGTTTTTGATAAAACAGGTGTTTTTAATAGTTTTATTTGCGTTTTTTGAGTTTTTTTGAGAAATAAAAATAACAATCTTGGTTAATTTTATAGTGGTGATTTTTATATTTTTTATTTAAATACAGTGTGTTATTTTTATTTTTGTG